>JAEPMM010000091.1 GCA_017643965.1 Marinobacter sp. | reverse complement strand
TCCTGGGCAAACGAGGGCCCGAGGATCTTGCCGATGGTGGCGTCGTGATGGGACGAGCCGCCCAGGCTTACCTGGTAGAACTCCGCGCCCTTCTTGTCGACACCGAGTACACCGATATTGCCCACGTGGTGATGACCGCAGGCGTTCATGCAGCCGGAAATGTTGAGATCGATGTCCCCCAGGTCGTAGAGGAAATCCATGTCATCGAACCGGCGCTGGATGGATTCGGCCACGGGAATGGATTTGGCGTTTGCCAGGGCGCAGTAATCGCCGCCGGGGCAGCAGATGACGTCGGTCAGGGTGTTGAGGTTGGCGGTGGCAAAGCCCATGGGCTCGATTTGCTGCCACAGCTCGAACAGCTGATCCTGACGGACATCTGCAAGCACCACGTTCTGCTGGTGGGTCACCCGCACTTCACCAAAGCTGAACGCGTCGGCCAGCTCGGCAATCTGCTCAAGCTGGGTGTCGGAAACATCACCCGGAGGCGTGCCGGTTTTCTTCATGGTCAGCGTGACAATGGCGTAGCCGGGCTTTTTGTGGCTGTCGACGTTGTGGCTCAGCCACTGGTCAAAGCGGCGGTTCTCGAAGCGCTGGGCGGCCAGCCGCTCCGACGCATTGTCCAGCGCCTCATAGGCGGGCTCGGTGAAATAGCCCTGAATGCGTTCAATGGCTTCACGGGTCAGCCGGGTGGGGGAGTCCTTGATGTGGGCCCACTCCGCCTCGACCTTCTCGGCAAACCCTTCCGGAGTCAGTGCTTTCACCAGGATCTTGATCCGCGCCTTGAACTTGTTGTCCCGGCGGCCGTAGCGGTTGTAGACCCGCAGAACGGCTTCCAGGTAAGTCAGCAGATCCAGTTCGGGCAGAAACTCGCGAATCACCGGGCCCACCATCGGAGTCCGGCCCAGGCCGCCACCTACATGGACCCGATAACCCAGCTCACCCTGATCGTTACGGACCATTTGCAGCCCGATGTCGTGAACCTGGATGGCGGCACGGTCGGTATTTTCAGAGGCGTTGACCGCAACCTTGAATTTACGGGGCAGAAACGCAAATTCAGGGTGGAAGGTGGACCACTGGCGAATGATTTCGCAGTACGGCCGCGGATCGACCACTTCGTCGACCTGAACGCCGGAAAACTGGTCCGTGGTGGTGTTACGGATACAGTTGCCACTGGTCTGGTTGGCGTGCATTTCAACTTCCGCCAACTCCGCCAGAATGTCCGGCACATCTTCCAGCGCCGGCCAGTTCAGTTGCACGTTCTGGCGGGTGGTGAAGTGGGCATAGCCCTTGTCGTAGTCGCGGGTGATACGCGCCAGTCGACGCAGCTGGTCGGACCGAAGCATGCCGTACGGGACACAGATCCGCAGCATGGGCGCAAGACGCTGAACGTAAAGACCATTCTGGAGGCGAAGTGGAAGAAATTCTTCCTCGCTCAGTTCGCCGGCGAGCGCTCGCTCTGTCTGGTCACGGAATTGGGCAACCCGCTCGGCCGCTATCTGCCGATCGTGTTCATCGTATACGTACATAGTAAAACGTCCTGCAAAAACGCGTGGTATCAGGGATAAGGCCCTTCTTGAGGAGGGCAGAATATCATCGTGTATATATTGTTAAAATGATTATTTCCAAATATGTTTATCGATTTGGGTGATAAACAAACGCCAAAAAGACTGGACGGAAGGCAATTCCATGCTTAACTATAGTGGAACGGGGTTGGCGGCGTTCGTGACCGTCACTTTCAAATAATAAAAAGGTATCAGGAGGAATCCGGAATGAAAAAGAGCGCACATTCAGACAGCAGTGTAGATGCCGTAGCGGCGGTTTTTTTGGTCATGCTGGTGGTGGCGTTTGCCGTCGTCTGGGTCAGCGGGCAGTAAATTACTGCCCCGACAGCACCAGTTTCACCACGACAACCAGGGTAACCACGAAACCTGTTGTGAACAGCAGGCCCGCGATGATGTAGGGCAGCGGGCTGTGGCTTGAGAAATCCTCCTGCCGGCGCTTGTCGGATTGAACGCCGAATGCGCCGGCAAGGATGCTCTGCATGATCTTCAGCACCCCCGGTCCTTTGGGTTTCTGATTATCCTCGCCTTCGGTAGCCATAGTGCTCCCTGTGCAAAAGTTGCCGGTCAGATTTATTCCGCAGGATCGTAAGCCAGACTTGGCGCCAGCCAGCGCTCGGCCTCGGCCTTGGATATGCCTTTCCGTTCAGCATAGTCTTCCACCTGATCCGCGCCAATTTTACCCACCGCAAAATACTTCGATTCCGGGTGAGCAAAATACCAGCCGGAAACCGCGGCCGTCGGATACATGGCGAAACTCTCGGTCAGCTCGATGCCGATCTTGTCGGTGGCCTCCAGCAGCGAGAACAGCGTGGCTTTCTCGGTGTGATCCGGGCACGCCGGGTATCCCGGGGCCGGGCGTATGCCGCGGTAGCGTTCGCGGATCAGGTCCTCGTTGGCCATGTTCTCGTCAGTTGCATATCCCCAGAACTCGGTCCGTACCCGCTCGTGCATGCGTTCGGCGAACGCTTCCGCCAACCGGTCGGCCAGGGCCTTGACCATGATGGCGTTGTAATCGTCATTCTGATCCTTGTACTCCAGCGACAGCTCTTCCGCGCCGATGCCCGTGGTTACTGCAAAACCGCCGACATAATCGCAGGCGCCGGACGCTTCCGGTGCGACAAAATCGGACAACGCCATCATCGGTTTGCCCGGCGCCTTCTCATCCTGCTGGCGCAGGTGGTGAAGGGTGGTCAGTTCTGCCGACCGTGATTCGTCGGTGTAGACCACCACGTCATCACCGCGACGACTGGCAGGCCAGAAGCCGATCACGCCACGGGCGGTCACCCGCTTCTCGTCAATCATCCGCCGCAGGATGTTCTGCGCGTCGTCGAACAGCGTGCGGGCGGCGTCCCCCCGTTTCGGGTCGTCGAAAATGGCCGGATACTTCCCGGATATGTCCCAGGAGATGAAGAACGGCGTCCAGTCGATGTAATCCACCAGCTCGTTCAGGTCATACTCCTCAAACACCCGGACGCCGGTAAACAACGGCTTGGGCGGCTGGTAGTCCGCAAACTGGAGTTCCGGCGCACGGTCGCGGGCTTCCTTTAGCGACACCAGCTTGGTGCGGTCGCCACGATTCTTGCGGCGCTCACGGATCTCGTCGTATTCGGTGCGGGCGGCTGCCACCAGGCCGGATTTGGCGGTTTTGCTCAGCAGTTGGGACGCCACATTCACGCAACGGGAGGCATCCGACACGTACAGCGCGATGTCATTCTTGTACATCGGTTCGATCTTGACCGCGGTATGGGCCTTGGACGTGGTGGCACCGCCGATCATCAGCGGGATGTTGAAATCCAGCCGCTGCATTTCGCGGGCCACGTGTACCATTTCGTCGAGCGAAGGTGTGATCAGGCCGCTGAGGCCGATGATGTCGACGTTTTCAGCCTTCGCCTTCTCGAGAATCTTGTCGCACGGCACCATCACGCCCATATCGATGACTTCGTAGTTATTGCACTGTAGCACCACACCCACGATGTTCTTGCCAATGTCGTGCACATCGCCCTTGACCGTGGCCATGAGGATCTTGCCCTTGGCTTTTTGCTCTTCGGTTTTTTCTGCCTCGATGAAGGGGATCAGATGCGCCACGGCCTGCTTCATGACGCGGGCACTCTTCACCACCTGGGGCAGGAACATCTTGCCGTCACCGAACAGGTCACCGACCACGTTCATGCCGTCCATCAGCGGCCCTTCGATCACTTCGATAGGGTGGCCGGCTTCCAGTCGGCACGCTTCGGTGTCTTCCAGAATGTGGCTGGTGATACCTTTGACCAGGGCGTGCTCCAGGCGCTTCTGCACGGGCCATTCGCGCCACGCCAGGTCTTCCTCCTGGGTTTTGCCACCCTTGCCTTTGAAACGCTCGGCAATTTCCAGCAGCCGGTCGGTGCCGTCCGCGCGGCGGTTGAGCACCACGTCTTCGACCAGTTCCTTGAGCTCCGGATCGATCTCGTCGTAAATCACCAGCTGGCCGGGGTTAACGATCCCCATGTTCATGCCGGCCTTGATGGCGTGGTACAGGAACACCGAGTGAATGGCCTCACGGACCACATCGTTGCCACGGAACGAGAACGACACGTTGCTCACCCCGCCGGAAATGCTGGCGTGGGGAAGATTCTCACGGATCCAGCGGCTGGCGTTGATGAAATCCACGGCGTAGTTGTTGTGTTCTTCGATACCGGTGGCAATGGCGAAGATGTTGGGATCGAAGATGATGTCGCCGGGGTTGAAGCCGATGCCGGTGAGCACGTCGTAGGAGCGCTTGCAGATCTCGGTCTTGCGTTCGTAGGTATCCGCCTGGCCCTGTTCATCAAACGCCATGACCACCACCGCAGCGCCATAGCGCATGCAGTCGCGGGCCCGCTTTATGAACTCTTCCTCGCCTTCCTTGAGACTGATGGAGTTGACCACCGCCTTGCCCTGGATGCAGCGCAAGCCGGCTTCGATCACGTCCCACTTGGACGAGTCAATCATGATGGGAACGCGGGAGATATCCGGCTCGGAAGCCACCAGATTGAGGAAGGTGACCATGACCTCCTTCTATTCCAGCATGCCCTCGTCCATGTTGATATCGATGATCTGGGCACCGTTCTCGACCTGATCCCGGGCAACACTGAGGGCCTCTTCGTACTGTTCTTCCTGGATCAGCCGCAGAAAGCGCTTGGAGCCGGTCACGTTGGTGCGCTCACCGACGTTGATGAACAGGGTGTTTTCGTCCCCGGTGAACGGTTCCAGGCCGGACAGGCGCAGAGCTTTCGGGCGCTCCGGAATCTGCCGGGGCGGGTATTTGGACACCGCCTTGGCGATGGCTTCAATGTGGTCCGGTCGGGAGCCGCAGCAGCCGCCGATGATGTTGAGGAAACCGTCGCGGGCGAAGTCTTCGATGATCTCGGCCATTTCTTCCGGGGTCTGGTCGTATTCCCCGAACTCGTTCGGCAGACCCGCGTTCGGGTGCGCGCTGACGTAGGTCTCGGCCTTGTTGGACAACTCTTCCACGTAGGGGCGCAGGGCGTCGGCACCCAGTGCACAATTCAGGCCGACGGAAATCGGTTTGGCGTGGGCCACGGAATTCCAGAAGGCTTCCGTCGTCTGCCCGGACAGCGTGCGGCCGGAGGCGTCAGTAATGGTGCCAGACAGCATAATCGGCAGGGTGATGCCGCTGTCTTCAAAATACTGCTGGGTGGCGTAGATCGCGGCCTTCGCGTTCAGGGTGTCGAAAATGGTCTCGATCAGGATCAGATCGGAGCCGCCTTCCACCAGGCCTTCGACAGCCTCGTAATAGTTGTCGACCAGAGTCTGGAAGTCCACATTGCGATAGCCCGGGTTGTTGACGTCGGGCGAAATGGATGCGGTTCGCGAGGTGGGGCCGACCGCACCGGCCACAAACCGGGGCTTGTCCGGGTTTTTTGCGGTGAACTCATCGGCAATTTCCCTGGCCAGCCGGGCCGAGGCTACGTTCAGCTCTTTGGCGATGGATTCCAGCCCGTAATCCGCCTGGGACAACTGGGTCGAGTTGAAGGTATTGGTTTCAATGATGTCCGCACCGGCATCCAGGTAATCCGCGTGAATGTTGCGCAGCAGCGCCGGTTGCGTCAGGTTCAGCAGGTCGTTGTTGCCCTGGACTTCGCGGTCGTAATCCGCAAACCTGTCGCCGCGGAACGCTTCCTCATCCAGCTTGAGGTTCTGGATCATTGTGCCCATACCGCCATCGAGGATAACAATGCGTTCCTGCAGGGCTTTATGGAGCTGGTCCAGGCGAGTGTTGCGATCGGTCATAGGAGTACTTCCGGAAGTCGTGTTTAACGTCATATTTAACTCAACGGCGCGGGATCATAGCAAACTTGCCGGATTCCGTCCCGGTACGGGTGACTAATGTCAATTACCGGTGTCAATAAGGGAAACTCATCAGGGCTCTAAAGCCCGACTATTTTACTTGGTCTTTCATGTTCTGGCGAACTCCCTTAAAATGAATTCGAACTTTCAAACGGGTTGAAAACATGGCACTGGTTACTGTGACTGATCCCGCACGGGATTATCTGGCACAACTGATTGAAAAGCAGGACGTGGAAGGCATGGGCGTGCGCATTTTCGTGACCCAGCCGGGGACCAAGAATGCCGAGACCTGCCTGGCCTATTGCCCGCCCAATGAAGTGGTACCCACTGACGAGCAAGTGGACCTGGGCAAGTTCACCCTGTTTCTCGATCATAATTCTGTACCGTTCCTCGAAGAAGCGTTCGTGGACTATTCCAAGGATCAGATGGGCGGTCAGCTCACCATCAAGGCACCCAACGCAAAGGTGCCGAAGATTGATGACGATGCGCCGCTGCCTGACCGGGTCAACTACATCCTTGCGTCCGAGATCAATCCCAATCTGGCTGCCCACGGCGGCGATGTGTCACTCGTCGAGATTGTTGACGAGTCGGTCGCGGTGCTTCGCTTCGGCGGCGGCTGTCAGGGTTGCAGTGCCGTCAGCCTGACGCTGAAACAGGGCGTTGAGACCACTCTCAAAGAGCGGGTCCCGGAAATTACGGCAGTGAGGGATGTAACGGATCATTCCGTGACGGACAATGCCTACTATCAGTAATCGTTTCTGGCGGTTTTTGGTCTACAGAACAGCCCGGTAATACACCGGGCTGTTCTGTTTCGGGCCCCGGAAACTGTCTGCCGCATTTCACATCTTTCGCTGGCGGCACGGCCAATGCCCCTATATTTCAATTACTTCATCATTCGTCACATAATCAGAAACGACAGGCCGGTACTATTCCGGGCTGGCTCATAATGATGGTCTCGCCGGCGTGTCTGCCCGCGACATTTACAACCGGGGTTCAATTTGTTCGACGTTGCACTCTTATCTGTGCCACTGATGGCGGCCGTTGTCGGCTGGTTTACCAACTGGCTCGCCATCCAGATGTCTTTCTATCCCGTTCAGTTTATCGGGGTGGGCGCGTTTGGCTGGCAGGGTGTGATTCCCCGCAAGGCCGAAAAGATGGCCCACATCTGTATCGATCGAACCCTGCAACAGTTTGGTGACCTCAACGCCGTATACGCCAAGCTGGAGCCCCAGCGCATTGTCGAGCAGGTGGTGGCCCAGGTGAATCCGCGCCTGGACGAGTATATCGATGAAGTGATGTACGAGATCCAGCCCGTGCTCTGGGACAACCTACCGCTGTTTTTGCGCAACCGCATCTATCAATGGGCGCGCGAGCAATTGCCGTCACGCATCGAATCTCTGGTGGAGGATTTCGGGGACGATCTCAACGAGCTGGTGGATCTCAAGGCTCTGTTAAGCCGGGAACTCAAACATCACCCGGACCTGATGAACCGGATTTTCAAACAGGCCGGCTCCGTGGAGTTGCAATCGGTGATTAACCGGGGTGCCATCATCGGTGGCCTTCTGGGAGCCGCTCTGGCGCCGCAGTGGGCGACCTAACCGGAGCCCTGGTTGTTGCCAGTGGGCGGGTTTGCCATCGGTTTTCTGACCAACTGGCTCGCCATCAACCTGATTTTCAGCCCGCTGCGGCCGCGACGTATCCTGTTCTGGAAAGTGCAGGGGCTCTTCTTGCGCAGGCAGGAAGAAATCAGTGAGGTATGGGCGCGGCTGGTTGCCGCGGAGCTGATCACAGTCGAGAAAGTGGCGGATGCCATGATCAACGGCGGCCACGGCGACCGCACCCGGGCGATTATTCAGAAGCACCTGCGGCCGCTGTTGGACAACTCGGTAGTGATGAAACTCACCGCTCAGGTGACCGTGGGCATGACCGGTTACACCGAACTGAAAAAAGCGATGAATCAGAAAGCCGTGCTGGCGACCCGCGATGTGTTTGGTGACCCGTCGTTCAACCGTGAGCGCGCGCCGGTGGTGGCCAGTGTTCTGGCGGGGCAGATGAAAGCGCTGCAACCGGCAGAGTTTCAGGACATTCTGCGCCCGGCCTTCCGTGAGGAAGAACTTCAATTGATGGTAGTGGGTGGTCTGTTCGGTGCTCTGGCGGGTGCCGTACAGTTCTTCTCCCTCACTTCCTTACCCTTCTAGTCCGCGATCCAGGCAGGCGATCGCAAAGGAGAAACGGTTATGGAATTCGCATTGACACTCGTGGCCCACGCGGTGGTAACAGCATTGGCGGTACTTGCTGCCCTGGCGGTGTTCTGGTTCCGTGTGGTGCGGCCGTACCTGAACGACAAGGTGGCTGAGCTGATTGCGGCATCCAGGGAAATTGAGCCCGGGGTTACCCGGGGCGTCAAAAAAGGCGTGTCAGAGTCCCTTCGGGATTTGCCTGAAAACACAGTAAAGGAATCGACGCGCCAGTTTCTCAAGTTCGGTTCAGGATTGTTCGAGAACGGGCTGAGCAGTTTTCTGGGAAGCGCGGCCGACCTTGAGCGAAAATCCACCGATCAGGACGGCAACGGCCCCCGCGATTTCTGAGAACGCTGAATCAGAGGCAGTTGGTGGGGCGTGGCAGGCCAGCAATACGACAGGCTGTTTTAGCTGGCGTGCCGGGGAACAGCTGCATCAGGTAGATGCTGTTGCCTTTGTCTTCGCCCAGCGCTTCTTTCACCGCTTTGACAAACAGGCGGTTTGAGGGCGGAGACATTTCATGTTCTTTGTAAAAAAACCGCAAAAACTCGATGCTTTCCCAATGTTTTTCATCTAACTCGATCTGCTCCTCTGCCGCGATGATCCTCGCGACTTCTTCGGTCCAGTCAGCGGCGTTTTCCAGAAAACCTTCGGTGTTACGCACGACCGTTGCCATGATTTACCAGCTTATGACCCGTTGAGATTGAATGGTCAGCGCCACCATGTCGTCGAAACCGATAACCTGGCACCGGGCGCTGTCCGGCGTCAGGGCGCGAGCCTGAATGTCACCTTCCAAGGCATAGAGCGGCGAGGGTACTTCGATGCTGCTATCGGCGAGGGCAACCACGCCGTTACCGGTAAGCAGAACGACATCGTTGGTATCGACCATGGAGAGACATTCCAGGAAGCGGGGGTGACCCGGCGATTTGCTGACAATGTGCAGTGTATGCATGGCGGTGGCTTTCCTCTGCCTGGACGGTGCGGGTTTACCCGGGGAAGACAACGTGATCATAACGGCGCATCGTGACACGCAGGTCTGTTACTGTTTCAACGCCGTCAATGAGCGTCCCGTCGCCGAGGCCGAAACGTTGGCACGCCGACTGATCGGCCATCAATGCCTCTATGCCGAATATGGCAGCCGCTTTCAGATTGCGCTCAACCGATTTCTGGGCAATAGCGCTCGCGTCTTGCCGCTGACTGAGCCAGAGCACCCCCTCACCGACGAACAATAAAGACACAGGCTGGTCAAAGGCGGCAAGTGAAAATGCCATGTCGAGGCTCTCACGGCCGCTCCAGCTGCCGTAAGGCGGCCGGTCGATGACGATCAGGGTATGCATGAGCTCAGTCGCCTCCGTGAAAGTAGATAACCCGGGATGACTGCATAACCCCTTCCACCCATTCACCGAGACCGGCGATGGAAAACGGCGCCGCCAGATTGCTGGCTGGCAACTCATGGCGCTGCTGCTCGGCGGGGTCAATAAGCCCGCGGCGGAGCGCAGAGGCGATACAGGCGATTCC
>JAEPMM010000338.1 GCA_017643965.1 Marinobacter sp. | reverse complement strand
GTGTTCGGCAAGATGATGGCCTCCAGCGGGGCCGCAGGCTCCATTGCAAGCGCCATCACCCGCGGGCTGGGTGCCAAACACACCATCCTGATCACCATGCTGGTGTGCGCGTTGCTCACCTACGGCGGCGTGGTGGTGTTTGTGGTGGTATTCACCATGTACCCACTTGGTGTTGCGCTGATGCGCGAGGCCAACCTGCCCAAGCGTCTGTTTTGCGGGGCCATAGCGCTTGGCGCCGGCACGTTCACGATGACGGCCTTGCCGGGCACGCCGTCCATTCACAACGTCATTGCCGCATCGGCATTGGGCACAGACCTGTTCGCAGGCGCCCTGATCGGCCTCACTGCAGCGGTGGTGATGTTTGTGGCAGGCATGGTGTACCTGGAGCGGCAGTGGACCAAAGCGCGGGCGACGGGTGAAGGTTATGCGGTGAATGCCCAGGACGAGTACATGGAAAGCATGGCACCGGCACTGGAACACGGACCCAAGTGGCAACTGAGCATTCTGCCGTTGGTACTGGTACTGGGCACGATCATTCTACCGCGGCTGCTGGTCGCCCTTGGGCTGGCCGACAGTAACACCGCCGTGATCGGCTTTGCCAATGCCGAGCCCATTATCTGGCCCAGTATTGCGCTGGTGATCGGTGCCGCAAGCTGTGTACTGCTGTTCCCGGATTTTCGCCAGAAAGCCATGGAAAGCATGGGCGCCGGCGCCAACGATGCCATCATGCCCCTGCTCAACACCGCGGCAGTGATCGGTTTTGGCAGCGTGGTCACTCAGACCGAGGGCTTCAGTACCTTCGCCCAGTGGGTGCTGGATCTTCCGCTGCCACCGCTGCTGTCGGTGTTCGCGTCGGTCAGCGTGGTGTCGGCCATTGTCGGCTCAGGCTCTGGCGGGTTGCAGATCTTCATGCAGACCTTCGCGGAAAACTACCTTGCCATGGGGATCGCGCCGGAGGAACTCCACCGTATCGCCACGCTGGGCTCCGGTGGCATTGATTCCCTGCCCCACTGCGGTGCGGTGATCGCGATGCTGACGATCATGGGTCTGAAGCATAAAGAGGCGTACAAGGACATTTTCGTGGTTACCGTTGCCATCCCGGTGCTGGCGACGCTGGTGGCCATCGGGATGGCGTCCCTGGTCTGAGGCGTCGGGTTCAGGTCCCCTCGCTCTTCCAGTGAGCGGCGCCGACAAATATCAGTTGCAGGAAACGGGTGGTGCGCCGGCGGATCTGGTCGATCTGATAGTCGTCATCCGGTGCGACCCCTAGCAGGTCGGTCAGGCTGAACGCCACGCTGCGAACCACCAGGTCACAGGTCATGTCCAGGTCACCGTCACTCAGATGCTCGGCCAGGCGCAGCCGCCGCAGATCGTTGGCCAATTCACTGGCGAAAAACCGCATTTCGCTGCGAATGCCTTCCTGCACCGCCCGGCTTTCACCGGCCAGGCCCTGAGCCATAAAGAAGAAGAAACTGCGGTTTGCCTGCACATGGCTGATAAAAATGCCCACCGACTCTTCCATCAGCTTGTCGGCCTGCAGCACATTGTTGCGGGCCTCCCGCATCATGCGCCTGAGCACCAGCCCGAGCTCGTCCACCAGCTGTAAGCCCAGATCGTCCATGTTGCGGAAGTGGCGGTAGAAGGACGTGGGGACCACACCCGCCTGACGAGTCACCTCGCGAATGCCAAGGCTGGCAAAATGACGGCCCTTGCCAACCAGCGTTAACGCCGCACTCATCAGTTTTTCCCGCGTCTCTCCCGGCTTGCGCCGTTGTTTTTCTACCATGCCCTCACCGTACTGCAGGTTTCAGTTATATCCGGTACACAAGTGTACACATTCCGGAAAAATAAAGTACATGATGCTTGTCATTTTGCGCCAACAGCAAAACACCAATTGCTCGCCAACAACACCCTGTGTACAGTCGTACACATAAGTGAACAACTGTACACAACGGTACAGATGGAGAGAGCCAATATGTTATCCAGAATTGAAAGATCATCCGCATTACAGTGGCTGGGCAAGCAGCTTTTTAACCGGGAAGACCCGGCTGCCTTTTTCGACCCCCTGCTGGAGCGCATCAACCCCATGTGGGTACAGCAGTATACACCCGCCCGTGTCGAGCGCATTGTTGACGAAACCGCAGACACCAAAACCTTCGTGCTCAAGCCGGCGAAACGCTGGGCCGGATTCGACGCCGGCCAGCATGTGAACATCTGTATTGATATTGACGGTGTTCGCCGCAACCGCACCTTCAGTCTGTCCAGTGCCCCGGCGCAATGGCATGACCACGGCACCGTGACCCTGACCATCAAACGCCTGCCCGGCGGACTGGTCACCAACTGGATGCACGATCACCTGAAAGCCGGCGACACCCTCGGCCTGGGCGAAGCCTTTGGCGAGTTCCTGGTACCGGAGATCAGTGAACCCCTGCTGTACATCGCCGGCGGCAGCGGCATTACGCCGGTACTGAGCCAGCTGGAAACACTGGCTGCCTCCGATTACCGGGCGCCGGTCACCCTGCTGTACTTCGTGCGTACCCAGGCCGACATCATCGGCGCTGAAAAGCTCTACAGCCTGCGCCAACACTGGCCCGCCCTCACCCTGAACGTGGTGGCGACCAACGAAAGCGAGCAACCACGTTTCCTGCGCGAAAGCGATCTCGAAGAGGTGCCGGACATCACCGCGCGGCGCTGCTACCTCTGCGGCCCCAAGGGCCTGATGGATCTGGCCGGCGATCTGCTGGACCGCCAGGGTATCGCCGAGGACCGCAGGCACAGCACCTTCTTTGCCGCGGCCCAGGCCGCGCTGGATACCGACAGCCTCGGTGGCGCCGTCTACTTCAGCCGCAGTGATCTGAAGGTGTCGTCGGAAGGCGATGCCGTACTGCTGGACATCGCTGAGGCGGCAAAACTGTCACCCCGTTACGGGTGTCGCATGGGCATCTGCCATCAGTGCAGTTGCAAGAAAACCAGCGGTACCGTTGTTAATCGTTTAACCGGAAAAAGCTCCGGGCCCGGAGAGGAGAACATTCAATTGTGTATATCCGTTCCCCAGGGCCCCGTTACCGTCGAGCTTTAACTGAAAAGAACAGGAGCACTATTATGAAACAGATGACCGAAGCACAACTGAGCGTACTCGAGCAAGACCTGAACGCCATTCGCGATGAGGTGATTGCCGATCTGGGTGAGCGCGACGCCAACTACATCCGCCGCGTCGTGCGCCTGCACCGCGCACTGGAAGTGGGCGGCCGGGTGATGATGCCGTTCGGCTTTATCCCGCCGGTGTTCGTGGCGGCTACGGTAGCGCTGGGCATTTCCAAAATCATTGAAAACATGGAAATCGGCCACAACGTCATGCACGGCCAGTACGACTGGATGAACGATCCATCACTGCACTCGCAGACCTATGAGTGGGATACGGCGTGCGACAGCGACTCCTGGCGGTTGACCCACAACTATGAGCACCACACCTACACCAACATCATCGGCAAGGACCGGGACTACGGTTACGCCCTGCTCCGCCTGAGCGATGACGAGGAGTGGCGCCCGGCTCATAGCCTGCAGTTCGTCAATTACGTGCTGCTGAGCGTATTTTTCCAATGGGGCGTCGCGCTTCACGAAATGGAGTTCGAGCGCGTGCGCCGCGGCGAAGTCACGCTGAAAGAAAAACTGCCGTTCCTGAAAGGCTTCATGCGCAAGGGTGGACGCCAGGCGTTCAAGGATTACGTGTTCTTCCCGCTGCTCACCTTCCCGGTGGCTCCTATCGTGTTGGCCGGCAACGTGGGCGCCAACCTGATCCGTAACCTGTGGTCATCCACGGTGATCTTCTGCGGCCACTTCACCCAGGATGCGGAGACCTTTACCGAGGCAGAGTGCGAAGGGGAAAGCAAGGGACACTGGTACCTGCGCCAGCTGACCGGGTCGTCCAACTTCTCGGGTAACAAGTTTGTGCACCTGCTCAGTGGCCATCTGAGCTACCAGATGGAGCACCACGTGTTCCCGGACCTGCCTGCCCATCGCTATCCG
>JAEPMM010000184.1 GCA_017643965.1 Marinobacter sp. | reverse complement strand
CCTCAACATAACCCGCCTCCCGCAACACGTCCACGATTGGCAGTGCGAGTGCGTCGACCTCGGCCATAATGACATCGCGGTTTACGCCGATGTCGTTGAGCAGGTCCATGATCGGACGATCGCCATACTTGGCATACAGATGCGCGACCACCGCGCGGGCACAGCCGAGGAAATATTCGGTCTTGCGGAACCGCAGCCAGAACTCATACCCGAGCACCACGAACTCCTGCAGCTGCACATCCCCCAGACCTTCCTGCAGCTCGGCAATGGTGCGGTCCTCGACCGACACCCACACGGCCATCACGCTGTCCCGGAGCTCATCGTCAGACAGCGCGCGGTGCAGGAACTGTTCACTGCGGGCGATCAGCCCCGGCAGGCTCTCCGACAGCCACGCCTTGAAGCGGCGCTCGAAGGTTTCGTCCAGGCCGGGAACGGCCTTGTTGGCCATGCGCTTGCCGAACTTCATCATCGAACCCACGCCGGGCACGGATTTGGTGATCAGGTTGTCTTCGTAGAGGTAATTGACCAGACCGTGATATACCACGTTGGAGACCAGCTCCTGGTACACCGGATGCGCCATGATTTCACTGATGATGCGCTCGCGCTGATGCCTGAGTTCGAGGACTTCCTCCAGCAGACCGGTGGCCTGCTCGCGGGACATGATGTCGCCCAGCGTGGTGGTTTGCTGAACCGGCGCATTCAGCACCTCTGTGGCCATCTCCGCCGCCAGCTCCGGAATGCCGGCATCCAGCTCCATGTCCACCACGATGCGCTGGATCACACCCATGATCTGCTCTTCAGAGGTCAGCCCGCCCAGGGTAATCTCACTGGCGTGATTCAGCAGCTCATCGACTTCCTGCTCCAGAAACTTGCGCAGCTTGGCGCCTTTCAGGGCAGCCATTTCGTGCTTTACGTGCTGTTCCAGCAGTGCATTGGCCAGATCACCGGCTCCCTGCGTTGTCGTGTCTTGTGTCATGGTGTCGGCTGTCCTGTTATTAAAATGAAAACTCAGACCGCCAAGGCTAACACGAAGACCACCGGTGGCGGTTTGCCAAAAATACAGCGGGGGAGTCGCGGGCCGGCCAGTTCACACTGACCGCCCGGACCTTCAGAACAGCGGGCGGGTTACTGGAAATCGTTGAAGGTGTGTGGTTCCGCGGCCAGCGACAGGCACAGGCTGCCGGGCCCGATGTAAATGCTGCTGGTAATACCCATCTGGGACAGCAGCAATTCCACGCCGTTGCGCTCACAGGCATCCCGCAGCCGGTTCAGCCCGGGCAGATCCTCAATCTCGGTCCAGGTCAGGCCACAGGACAGGCTCACGTAAGGCGTCAGCAGCCCGGCGTCCACCCGCCCCGCGGCGTAGTTCAGGACCTTCTCCGCTGCCATGGCAAAACTGCGGGTTTTTACTGCCGGCTTGCCTTCCGCGCCCTGCCCGAAAATCACCGGCGTGATGTTCAGCGCCTTGCCCAGGAACGCCACCAGGGCAGAAACGCTCTTGTCGCCGCGGCTACGGGCCCGTTCACGGATGTAATGCAGGTCCCGCGGAATCACACAGGTGTAGATCTTGTCAGTAAAGGTTTCCACCTCATGCCGCAGGGCGTTCTTCGACACCTTCTGGTTGATCAGCTTAAGGGTGTGGGCCGCCAGCAGGCCCTGGCCGGCAAAGATCTGCTTGCTGTCAATCACCCGCATGGCAAACTTGCCCTCCCGGCCGGATGCCTTGCGTGCCTCCTGGTAATGGGACATTACGCTGTTCATCGCTTCCGTGGCGTTCTGGTAGACCAGGCTTCGGCTTCTGGCCACGGTCTCGCAGATAGCCACATCAAACTGGGTGACGATTTGCTCCATGAACAGATCGTGAATCTGCTCCGCGCTGAAGGCACGGGTTTCGGCCTGATGGCCCTTCTGCAGCAGGCCACTCTGGTAGAACTCCTGGGTCCGTACCGGGTCGTGATCATCGGTGTAGGTCTGGCCGTCGATGACGGCCGTTACCGGGAGAATGAACAGGTCGTGCTTGCGGGTGAACTCGTAAGGTAAGTCACACGCAGAATCCACGATAAGACCAACTCGCATTGGGGTGCCTCCAGCTGCGGGATGTTCCCCTTCCCGAAAGAATCGGGAACTCCCTTTATTGTCATTGTTTTTAGCTTGGTCAAGTTTCACACAAAGTGATCAGAAATTCAGCAGCCGCGGTTCAGGGCCGCGGCGCGGCCGCTTCCAGCTCCCTCAGATTGGCCCTCAGCAGCGCGCGGTTGTCCTGCTGCCAGGGGTGAAAGCCCTTGCGGAAGTAAGCCAGGAACTCGGGCAGGCAGTGCCGCAATACCCCCGGCTTCCCCCACAGAAAGTTCAGCCCGCCCAGCCAGGTGTTCAGACTCCACAGCTTGCCATCGGTTCTCAGCAGGCTGCAGGTGTTGAGGAAGGTGTACTTGAAGAAATTCCAGGTCACGAACAGGAAGACGAGACGCCGCAGGCGCTCATTGCCAATGCAATGGCGGTAGACATCAAAGGCCACGGACTTGTGCTCGGTTTCCTCGATGGCGTGCCAGCGCCAGAGCCGTCGCATGGTCGGTGTTGCGCCATCCATCCATTGCGGGTTGCGCAGTATCGCGTTCGCCAACACCGCGGTGTAATGCTCAGCACCACAGGTACCGGCCAACTGCCGGCTGGGGGGCAGCCTGCCGACCCAGTCCATGTGTTTGCGGAACCGCCGATCCAGTTTGTCGATCTCATAGCCGCGGGCTTTCAGAGCCTCGTTATAGCTCTTGTGCTCGCGGCTGTGCAGCGCCTCCTGGCCGATAAAACCGCGGATCTCCTCCTTCAGCTTGGGATCGTCGATCCGGTCGCGGTACAGCCGCACCGCATTGATGAACTGTTGTTCGCCGTCGGGGAACTGCAGGGAAAGGGCATTGAAAAAGGCCGTGCGGAACGCGTCGTTTCCGTGCCACAGGGTTTTCAGTTCGTCGGTCACATCAAAACGGATGTGCCGCGGGGCGACGGACACGTCGTCCGGCGTGGAGCTGATGGTCATCACGAACTCCTGTTTCTTATGGTTATGGAGCGGCGAATGAAATTTAACCAGTCACCGCAGTGTAAACCTGAAAACAGTGAGGACGGAAGTGGCGCGACCTGTGAACCGACAGATTGTCATGAAATGACAGGTCGTCAAAACGCGAGGGCAAAAAAGGGGGTATGGCCAGGCCGATACCCCGAAGGACACACAGGGGTAAGGTTGCCTCCGCTGCAGATAGCGGAGGCAACCGGTTCAGTGCTCTTCTGCGGCTCTCGTGCCCGGCGCTTCCGGGTCGGCGGTAAAGCCGAGCAATCGGGTGCGTTCGATCAGCAGGTACAAAACCGCACCGGTGGCCAGGCCCCAGCCGGCGCCGTACACCGCCAGCACCACGCCCATGGTGCCCGCGATACCGCGCTCGGTGTTGTTCTCCAACTGCTCCAGGCCCACCATCAGGCAGATATACCCGGTCAGCAACAGCGTCAGCGACAGCGCAATCGGCAGCACCGGCTGGAAGAAACTCACCAGCGGCAGGACAAACAGGGCAATGAACCCGGTAATCCAGAAGGTGCCCCCGCCACTGTAGATGGAATCCATGGCATTACGGCCGTATTTGTAACGCTCCGCCATAGTGGCGGTAACGGCGGTCCAGATCGGGCCGGCCAGGCCCGGATACGGGGCGAAAAAGGCATGACCGCCGTTACGGATAGCCGTGACCAGATGCACCCGATCAATGCTGTTGTCGATGTCTTCATCCTTGCGCAGGTGGTCGACACGGTTCATCAGGGACTGGCCAACAACGATGTCGCCAAATGCAATCACGTAGGCGATCACGGCGGTGGGAATGGCGTACAGGAACACCTCTGCGTCCGGGAAGCCCACCGCGAAGGGCAGATAGTTCCACAGCTCGTCGAACGCGGGCCTGGTAATGCCCCACTCCACACTGGGCACCGCATATTCGCCGGTGGCAAAGCCCACCAGAATCGCCACGACCATCCCCGGCACCATGCCGTAGTTGGCGATCTTGCGGGCGATGGTGCTGAACTCCACGAAACCCTTGAATGACACCGAGAACATCAGGTACAGACATACCAGGCCGCCAACAATCAGCGAGATCGGAGTCTCGGCGAGACGTCCGCCGGCCTCGATTTCGCCCATCAGTGCCGCAATACCGGCGCCAATGATGATGCCACCTTTCATCGACCGCGGAATCAGTTCCACCAGCTTGCTGCCCAGCCGGGTAACCCCCAGCACCAGGAAGATGATGAACACCAGAAACTGCAACGCGAACAGCGCCTGTATGGCCTCGGGGCCGGGCTCGTAGTCACTCAGGAACAACAGCACCACCGGGATACCCGGGGTGATCCAGCCCGGCACCAGGGGCACACCAAGCAGCGCGGGCAACATAAAGCCGATACCGCAGATCACCACATAGGCCAGCGCCACGTCGTATGGGACACCGAGGTACTTCTCCAGCAGCGGAATCATGGCCAGGCTGACCACGAACATGATCAGCGCCTGAACCATCTCCGCGAATTCCCAGCGGTAATGCACGAACGGCAGGCGAATCTTGAACGGGCCGGCCGGCCAGTACGGCTGCTCTTCGCCGTTGTTGCGATGAAAAATTTGCATGACAGGGTCTCCGGGTGCACGCAGGGCGTGCACCAGCTGTTGTTGTTGGGGGTTTGGGAGTGGCGCTGCGCGCCGGTTCAGAGAAGCCGGTTATTCGAGCTCTTTGGCCTGGTCCCGCAGCACAAATTTCTGGATCTTGCCGGTGGAGGTTTTCGGCAACTCCGAGAACACCACGGTCCTGGGCACCTTGAAGCGGGCCAGATGCTCGCGACAAAAGGCGATGATGTCGTCCTCACTGACCTCACCGGCTTCCGGTTTCAGGGTCACAAAGGCACAGGGTGTTTCTCCCCATTTCTCGTCGGGACGGGCGACTACCGCGGCTTCGAGCACTGCCGGGTGGCGGTAGAGCGTGTCTTCCACTTCGATGGTGGAGATATTCTCGCCACCGGAAATGATGATGTCTTTCAGGCGGTCCTTGATTTCCATGTACCCGTCTTCGTGCCACACCGCCAGGTCCCCGGTGTGAAACCAGCCGCCACGGAAGGCCTCTTCGGTGGCCTTGGGGTTCTTCAGGTACCCTTTCATCACGGTGTTGCCTCGCAGGAAAATCTCACCGATGGTTTTGCCATCCCGGGGCACCGGTTCCATGGTGCTGGGGTCACCCACCATGGTTCCGGCCAGGGTGTGATAACGAACGCCCTGGCGCGCTTTCTTGCGGGCACGATCATGCAGCGGCAACGCATCCCATTCGGTTTTCCAGGCACACACGGTGACCGGACCATAGACCTCGGTCAGCCCGTACACGTGGGTGACCGCAATGCCCATCTCCTCAATGGCGCCGATCACCTGCGCCGGGGGCGCGGCACCGGCGGTCATGGATTTCACCTCGTGGTCGATACCGGTCTTGGCGGATTCGGGCACGTTCAGCAGTGCGTTGAGCACAATCGGCGCTCCGCACATGTGCGTGACCTGGTGATCGCGGATCAGTTGCAGGATCTTTTCCGGGTCAACCCGGCGCAGGCACACATGGGTGCCGGCCATGGCGGTGACCGTCCAGGGGAAACACCAGCCGTTGCAGTGGAACATCGGCAGGGTCCAGAGGTACACCGGGTGCATGTCCATGGACCACACGGCCTGGTTGCCCAGCGAGTTCAGGTAGGCACCGCGATGGTGATACACCACCCCCTTGGGGTTACCGGTGGTGCCGGAGGTGTAGTTCAGGGAGATGGCATCCCACTCGTTTTCCGGGAAATGCCAGGCATAGCCGGGATCACCTTCCTGCAGGAAGGCCTCGTAATCCAGTTCACTGACCTGAACGCCCTCGCCGTATTCCGGGTCGTCCACGTCAATCACCAGCGGCTGGCTGTCCAGACGGCTGACGGCATCGCGGATGACCTCACCGAACTCACGGTCGGCAATCACCACTTTGGCCTCGCCATGACCCAGCATGAACGCAATGGCCTCGGCATCCAGGCGCACGTTCAGGGTGTTCAGCACCGCGCCGATCATCGGCACACCGAAGTGGCACTCCACCATGGCCGGAATATTGGGCAACATCACCGCCACGGTATCGCCACGCCCGATGCCGCGCCCGGCCAGCGCCGAGGCCAGGCGACGGCTGCGGTCGTAGGTCTGCTGCCAGGTGTAACGCAACGCGCCGTGAATCACGGCCGGGTAATCCGGGTAAACGGTGGCGGTACGCTCAATGAAATCGATTGGCGACTGAACCGCGTAGTTGGCATCGACGGGTGCGAGACCCTGGTCAAAAATCGAGGTCATGGTTGTGGTCCTCTGTGAGCTGCATTGTTCTTATGGTGTATTCAGGGAGTACGCTATAACAGCTATACTTCGAGTGCGTGAAATAGTATTTGATAGGATAAATACTAGAAATTACACCAATGTATTATAGTGTATCTACCATATCAAAAATCACACGATGGGAAGCCTGCCCTGATCAATCTTAGCCCACTTCAGGATCTTGACCCGGAAGCCACCCTGATCCTTGACCGCAGCGGCGGCATTCTGGAGCAGAACACTGCCGCCCGACGTCTGTGTGAACACTGCCAGCACCCGGACGCCTCGATACTGCTGCCGGTCAATGCCCGGTCGCTGGTGACCGCCTGCCTCGACCAGACTCGGGCCATTGAGGCGGTGGAAAGCCGCACCGGTGACTGCATCCTGCTGTGGACGTTCGTTCCGTT
>JAEPMM010000269.1 GCA_017643965.1 Marinobacter sp. | reverse complement strand
CCTGATTGCCACGGCCGCCATCGAGTTCGAAGTGGGTGGCCCACAGATGATGGCCCAGGGTCGCAAGCCCGAGATCATGGCCGATGCCGCCGTCAGTGTTCTCAGCCGGCCCGGCACTAACCTGACCGGCCAGGCACTGATTGACGAAGACGTCCTGAGAGAGGACGGCGTGACCGATTTCGAGCAGTACCGGTACGCGGCCGGCGACAAGCCGCTGCTGCGGGATCTGTTCCTGGATTAGCCCCGGCGGCAGATGGTGTCCCGGGGCGATAACAAGACCACAATTCAACACCCTTACGGATAGCACCATGAGTCAAGACAACGTTTCAGCCCGTGACATCGTCCGCAGCATTCCCGGCATTGTTCGCCGTTTCCCGGCCATCGCCAAGGGCTACTATTACTATTCGGTCAAAAACGAGAACAAGGAGCTGACCCTCGGCGTTCTGGTGGAGCGCAACGCCGAGAAATACCCGTCCCGCCCGGCCATTGCCTACGAAGACCGCAGCATCAGCTGGTCCGAGTTCAATAACTGGGCCAACCGTATCGCCAATTTCCTGCTGGCCCAGGGGCTGGTCAAGGGCGACGCCATTGCGGTTTTCCTGGAAAACCGCCCGGAGTTGCTGGCCGTAGTGGCCGGCGCCGCCAAGATTGGCGTGTCCTGCGCCATGCTCAACACCTCCCAGAAAGGCAAGGTGCTGGAGCACAGCGTCAACCTGATCAAGCCGCGCATGGTGGTGGTCGGCGAGGAACTGACCGAGCCGTTTGACGCGGTGAAAGACGACCTGCAGACCCGCCACGGCACCCCCTTCCTGTACCTGGCGGACGCCAATACCCAGAGCATGTTCGGCGATGCGCCAGAAGGCTACGTCAACATGGCGGAGAAAGTGAGTGCCTACAGTGGCACCAACCCGGTACTGAGCAACCCGCCCAGAATGGGTGACACCGCCATCTATCTGTTCACCTCCGGCACCACCGGCCTGCCCAAGGCCGCACCCGGCAGCCATCGCAAGTTCGTGAAAGCCTACGGCGTCTTCGGGTTGATGTCGCTGGCCATGGAACCGGAAGACGTTCTCTACTGCACGCTGCCGTTGTACCACGGCACTGCCCTGCTGGTGTGCTGGGGCTCGGTGCTGGCCGGCGGCTCGTCCATCGCCCTGCGCCGCAAGTTCTCCGCCAGCGCCTTCTGGGACGATGTGCGCCGCTACAAGGCCACCACCTTCGGCTACGTGGGTGAACTCTGCCGTTACCTGCTGAACCAGCCGGCCAGCGCGCAGGACCGCAACCACAACCTGACCAAGATGATCGGCAACGGCCTGCGGCCGTCCATCTGGAAGGAGTTCAAGCAACGTTTCGGCATCGAAACCGTGGCGGAACTCTACGCCTCCAGTGAGGGCAATATCGGCTTCTCCAACTTCTTCAACATGGACAACACCGTGGGCTTCTCCACCGCCCCGTACAAGCTGGTCAAATTCCACGACGGCACCCGCGACCCGATCCGTAACAACAAGGGCTACATGGAAACCGTCCGCAAGGGCGAGCCTGGGCTGCTGATCGGCGAGATCACCAAAAAATGGTCCTTCGAGGCGTACACCCAGAAAGACGCCACCGAGAAATCCATCCTCCGCGACGCCTTCAAGAAAGGCGATGCCTGGTTCAACACCGGCGATGTGCTCAAGGAGATCGGCTGCGGCCACCTGCAGTTCGTGGATCGCATGGGGGATACCTTCCGCTGGAAAGGCGAGAACGTCTCAACCACCGAGGTGGAGAACATTCTCGACGGCTCCGGCATGGTGGAAGAGGCCATCGTCTACGGCGTGGAAATCCCCAAAACCAACGGCAAGGCCGGTATGGTGACGCTGGTGCCCCAGAGCAACGGCAGCGAATTCGACATCAACAGGCTGTTCGCCTACCTGAAGGAAAACCTGCCGGCTTACGCCATTCCGGTGTTCGTCCGCGTGACGCAGGCCATCGAGAAAACCGGCACCTTCAAGTACCGCAAGGTGGATATCCAGAAAGCCGGCTATTCCCTCGGCAAAACCGGCGAGGAGGTATATGCCTGGCTGCCACGCACCGATGGGTACACCAAGCTGGATAAGAAGCTGGTATCCGAGATTGATGCGGGGAAGGTAAGCTTCTGACCTTGGAGGGGCCTGATTTTCTGGGCCCCAGCCTGCTTGTTGAAAGGGGCTGCACTGATGGGCGCCCCCTCCCAAAAACCGCTACAAGCACGTCCGTGTGCGCTTCTCTCCGGCCATCCATGGCCTCCGAAATTTTTGGGAGGGGGCGCCCACCAGCGCATTCGGACAGTTCAGTTATATCCGACCAAAATCCCAAGCTTTGACCCTAGCCGACCTTAAGCACCACCTTCCCGGTAGCACGGCGTTCGGTCAGTGCACCCAGAGCCTTGGCATAGTCCTCGAATTCGAACACTTCGCTGATCTTCGGATCGATCTTGCCGTCGGCGTAGAGTTTCATCAGCTCCATCCTGTTCTGGGCGCTGGTCTGCGGCTCGCGCTGGGTGAAGCTGCCCCAGAACACACCGACCACGGAACAGCCTTTCAGCAGCGTCAGGTTGGCGGGAATCTTGGGGATGTCGCCGGCGGCGAAGCCGATGATCAGGTGGCGGCCGTTCCAGGCCATGGCGCGCAGGGCCTGTTCGGTGAACTCACCGCCGACTGGATCGTAAACCACATCCACGCCCTTGCTCTTGGTGAGCTTTTTCACCGCCTCTTTCAGGGGTTCCTCGGTGTAGTTGATCAGGTCGTCAGCGCCTGCCGCTTTTGCCACCGCCAGCTTTTCCGCGGAACTGGCTGCGGCAATCACGTGGGCGCCCATGGCCTTGCCCAGTTCAACCGTGGCCAGGCCCACACCACCGCTGGCACCGAGTACCAGCAGGGTTTCGCCGGGCTGGATGTTGGCGCGCTGTTTCAAGGCGTAGTAGGAGGTGCCGTAGACCATGGAGAAAGCTGCAGCCTTTTCGTCCGGCATGGCGTCGGGTATGGGTAACAGGTTCTGCTCCGGCGCGACGATTTCCTCGGCGAAGGCACCATAGCCGGTTAGCCCAGCCACCCGGTCACCGGGCTTGAAGCGGGTCACCTTCTCACCCACTTCAAGGACCTCGCCGGCCATTTCGCCGCCGGGTGAAAACGGCAGTGCCGGCTTGAGCTGGTATTTGTTCTCGATGATGAGGGTATCGGGGAAGTTGAGGCCCGCGGCTTTGACGCGGATTTTTACACCGTAGCCCTTGACCACAGGGCTGTCGATGTCTTCGATCACCAGCTTTTCAGCCGGACCGTACTCCTTGCAGAGGATGGCTTTCATTCAATGACTCCATGGTTGTTGGCATACGGAAATGCCCTGCCTGATGCCCATCAAGCTAAACAGAGTCACTGCATGAAGCAAATAAAGATGTCTTATCCCGCCGTATTAGCCACGTTTATAGAGAGCCACTGTCACAGACTGTCACAACAGGGTGGCGGCAAACACCAACGCGCCGACCAGGCAGACAGCCGCCACGATCAGGCCGGTACGGATGACCGGCGAGAGTGCCCCGGGCGTTGCCTGTGCCCGGACGGGGCCATCGTGGTTGACCAGTTTCTGATCCTGGCTCGACCGGCGGATCAGCTCGATCATCTCTTCACACTGCTCCCGTGAAAAATCGGTCGGGTTGAAACGCTGCATACCATGCTTCCCCAGAAGACGCCGGACGTCGGTCGAGGTGGGCACGTATTTCATTGACCAGTTGGTGAAGGTGCGTTCCGCCAGGGGTTCCTCGAGAAGCGTGCGGACGTTGCGGTGCCGGTCATCGCGGGCGATGCGCTCGTAGGTCCGGCGTAGCTCGTCCTCTTCGCCCTCCAGATACTGGAAGAAATGATCGTCGCCGTAATACAGGCCGCCCACCAACTGGCTTTTGCCGTTGTTACGCCGGGAGGCCATCAGAATTCGCGCAACGTGGGGCTCAACCCCTTTTTCCACGGGTTGGGCTTCAAACGTGGCTTCACTGGCGTAGGCCAAGCGCATCAATGGCATGTCGGGCTCCGTACCACTGGCAATCGGTAAGGTGAACCTGAAATACGTTTGCAACCGGCTCAGGGATCACCCACGGCCGAGAACCGGGGATGAATCCACTGGCAATTTAAGCTATCCTGCGCGCACTCAAACCGGCCGGTCCGCCACTGTTTCCCGCCTTTCAGGGTCTGCTATGTTCGACATAATCTATCTTCTTGAAATGATTGGCATCGTTGCATTCGCCGTTTCAGGAATGATCGTTGCTCGCTCCAAGAATATGGATCCTGTGGGTGTGTTTACCATCGGATTCATTACCGCACTCGGTGGCGGTACCCTGCGGGACCTGATGATGGACAACCATCCGCTGTACTGGATCAAACACCAGGAGCAGCCGATCCTGATTCTCGCCATCGCGATCGTGTTCAGCTATTGGCGTCGGGCAGAGCGGATTCGTGAGTCCGGGATCGTGTTCCCGGATGCCATCGGGCTGGGCATTTTCTCGATACTCGGGGCGCAGCTGGCCCTGGATCTCGGGCACTCCTGGTTCATCGCCTCCCTCCTCGGGGTGATGACCGGTACCTTCGGTGGCGCGTTACGGGACACCCTGTGTAACGAGGTGCCCTATATTTTCCGCAAAGACCAGATCTACGCCTCGATTTCCTTTGCCGGTTGCTGGCTCTATTTCGTGTGTCAGTGGTTATTGGCAAGCGAAACCATCGCCCTGACGGTCGGCCTGCTGTTTATCGTGATTGTCCGGATGCTGGCCGTCCGTTTTGATATCCGCCTGCAGCGGGACCCCCACCAACAGCGCTGAGCACGGACCCGCAGGATGAACCAAAAATCATCCCTTGGCCTGAGCCGTCTCAGCCGGTAACATTGCCGTTGTTTCACCCAATTCAGTTTCACCGATCCAGTTCCGAACCGTAACCCTACCCAGCACGCAGTGAGGCAGACACCCGTCATGCTTGAGCGACTATTTCAGTTAAAAGCCCATGGCACCAACGTTCGCAGAGAAGT
>JAEPMM010000018.1 GCA_017643965.1 Marinobacter sp. | reverse complement strand
GCCGGTGAGGCCGGGCGTGGTTTTGCTGTGGTGGCTGACGAGGTGCGCAACCTGGCGAGTCGCACCCAGGACAGCACCGGCGAGATCAACAACATGATTGAGCGATTGCAAAACGGCGCGACCAATGCAGTGGAGGTGATGAAAGCATCCATTGCGGTGTCCAACGTCAGTATGGAGAAAGCCGAGGATGCCATGGAAGCGCTGAACCGTATCGCGGAGTCCATTACCTCCATCAGCCAGATGACGACGCAGATTGCCACGGCCTCGGAAGAGCAGACCTCGGTGACCGAGGAACTGAACTCGTCCATTACCCGCATTGCCGATCAGGGGCAGGAGGCGGCCACGGCGGCCAGCGAGAACGATGTCTACAGCGGGCAGATCGAAACCATCGGCAATACCCTGAATCAGAACGTGTCACGGTTCCGGGTGTAGCGCGGCGCGTCAGCGGCTGAGTACTTCCAGCCGTCGGCGGAGGTTGCTGAGGGTCTGACGCCCAATGGTGCGGGACTCCTCGCTCAGGAACGGGTTGCGCAGCACCACAACGTTGCGGCGGTTCAGGGCGAGGTCCTCAAGTGGCTTGCCGTAGTACTCTTTCAGGAAGTGGCCGAAGCTGCCGTCCACAATGGCCCGCTCCATGCCAAGCTGTACCCGGTGAGCCGTCAGGTAGTCATCCGGTGCGGTGAAGAAATAGGAAGGCATGGGGTAGGCGAGCAGCAGGGTGGGCTCGATCACCAGATTGGGGTCGTCTTCGATCGCGAGATCGAACGTCACTTCACTGACGCCGCGGGCAAAGCAGTCAAAGCGATCATTCCGCAACATCCGGAACAGAATCTCATAGCGGGTATGGGTAACAACCGGAACGTCATTGATTTCCAGAATGTCGGTGTCCGGCCAGTGCAGACCCTGGCCGATGCGGATGCCCCGGTCGCGGATGTCTTCCACGGATTTCACGCCTTCGAACAGGGGCAGGGAATGGGGCCGTACAACGCACACCCGGAACCCCAGAAGGCCGCCATCAATGGGGATGGGGATGGCCAGCAACTCCGACTCCCGCTCCCGACTGCTGGCCACGTTGGCAATGTCGATCAGCTTGGTGCGGGATTCCGCCATCTCGCGCAGCACGCGACCCTGGCCCATTTCAACGCTACGAACAATACTGAAGTCGCCGTACTCCGGGGTCTTGGCAAGTGCAAGCTCCAGCAGCGCCAGAATGGCCGGGCTGTCAAAGTTTCGGTACCAGAGCTTGTATTCCCGCACCGGTGGTGGCTGGTACTTGTCCGCGGCAGAGACAGCCGCTGTGACGGGCTCCGACAGAAAAAAAGACAACATCAGGACCAGTGCAACGCGCACTGCGGGTTGCGTCCAGAACCCAGGGCTGTCGGATAAGCTGGCCATGCTTGGCTTGTCTCCCTGCTTCCAGATTGCGGGATCATCGTTTTCACGCAGTTTAGAACATAATCATCAGATGTAACTGTGCCTAATTCTAAAAAACTGTAAAAGACGCTTGCGAAACCCGGAACCGGCCTGCAATGATTCCATCACTTGCCGCACCGGCCTTTCTATCCCCGCACTTAACGGAATACAGCATCATGGCATTAATTGACAGCCTTATCGGCGCTACCGGGCAGTGGGTATCCAGCAGTGACCCCAGGGCCCCGATCACCAACCCCGTTGCATGGCTGAAGAAAACCAGCGGCTACGCCGCGGTGAACCGGATTATTGGTCTGGCCATCCCATTCGCACCGCGGAACGGCTTCAGTGTGGAGGAGGTACGCCCCGGGTTCGTCAAGGCACGAATTCGGCTGAAGGGAAACAAGAACCACTTCGGCAGCCTGTACGCGGGTGCCTATTTCCTGGTGGCGGAAATTCCCGGCGGCGTGCTGACGCTGTTTGATCTGGGGCCGGCGTACACGCCGATTCTGAAAGAGATGACCCTGCAATTTCTGCTGCCCGCGAACTCGGACGTTACCGTGACCTTCGAGCTGGATTCAGACACCGTCAAGGCCATCAAGGCCGAGGCCGATGAAACCGGCCGTGCCGCGTTTGCCCTGGAGGGCATGCTGTACGACGACGAAGGCAATCACGTGGCCACGTCCATTGCCCAGTATCGGGTTCGCAAAAAGGGCTTCACGCCTCGCTGAGTTCGCTCAGCGTCTGCAGAAAAATCTCGCCGTATTTTTCCAGTTTGGCGGTGCCCACGCCGTTCACCTCGGCCAGCTTTGAGAGTGTTGTAGGGCGCCGCTCGAGCATGTCAAACAGGGTGGTGTCGTGGAAGATCACGTAGGGCGGCACGCCCTGTTTGTCCGCCAGCGCCTTGCGACAGGCCCGCAGGGCTTCCCACCCGGCCTGGTCGGTAATCTGGTCACTGATCTTCGCCTTCGCGCTGCCGGAGCCGGAACGCCCTGAGGACTTCACCGGTGCCGGGTCCTTGCGCAGCTGGATGGGTTGTTCACCCTTGAGCAGGGGGCGGCACTGTTCGGTGAGTTGCAGGGAGCCGTAGCCTTCCGGGTCTGCCCGCAAGTAGCCGTTGGCCACCAGTTGGCGAAACACCGATTTCCATTCGTTGGCGGACAGTTCCGTGCCGATACCAAAAGTGGACACCTTGTCGTGGCCGAACTGGCGTATGCGGTCGTTTTCCGAGCCCCGCAGCACATCGATCAGGTAGGTCACGCCGTAGCGTTGTCCGGTTCTGAACACGCAGGACAGGGCCTTCTGCACCGCCACGGTGCCGTCCCAGGTATCCGGCGGTACGAGGCAGGTGTCGCAGTTGCCGCAGGGTTCATCCAGGGAGTCGCCAAAGTACCGCAGCAGCACCTGACGCCGACAGCTGGTCACTTCGCACAATCCCAGCATGGCATCCAGCTTCTGGCGTTCAACCCGTTTGAACTGGTCGTTCCCCATGGAGCCTTCGAGCATCTGCCGCAGCTTGATCACATCCTGCAGCCCGTAGACCATCCAGGCCGTGGAGGGCTTGCCATCCCGTCCGGCCCGGCCGGTCTCCTGGTAATAGGCCTCCAGGCTTTTCGGCAGGTCCAGGTGCGCCACGAACCGCACGTCGGGTTTGTCGATGCCCATGCCGAAGGCAATGGTGGCCACCACGATGACACCGTCTTCCCGCAGAAAACGTTCCTGATTCCGCGCCCGCTCAGGCGCATTCAGGCCGGCGTGGTAGGGCAGAGCGGTGTAGCCTTTTTCCGACAACATGCGCGCGGTTGCGTCCACCTTGTTGCGGGACATACAGTACACAATGCCGCAATCACCATCATGTTCGGCTTTAATAAAGTCCAGCAACTGCTTGTTAGCGTTGGTTTTTGGTGATATCCGATATTGAATGTTCGGGCGGTCGAACCCGCTGACAAAGTGGCGCGCCCCGGTGAGCGATAAACGCTCGGCGATCTCCTGGCGGGTGCGCTCATCGGCGGTTGCGGTCAGGGCGATCCGCGGCACAGTGGGGAATTCCCGCGCCAACAGGCTCAGCTCCAGGTAATCCGAGCGGAAATCGTGGCCCCACTGGGACACACAGTGAGCTTCGTCAATGGCGAACAGGGAAATGGACGCATCGTGCAGCAGATCGCGGGTGCGCGGCTGGATCAGCCGTTCCGGCGCGCAGTACAGCAGGTCCAGCTCGCCGGTCATCAACGCGTTTTCGGTGTCGCGCGCCTGGGCATAATCCATGGTGGAATTCAGAAATGCTGCGCGTACGCCCAGCTCGTTCAGGGCGGCGACCTGATCCTGCATCAGTGCGATCAGCGGGGATATCACCACCGCGGTGCCCGGCCGGACCAGCGCGGGCACCTGATAACAAAGCGATTTACCACCGCCGGTGGGCATAAGGACCAGGGCATCGCCGCCACTGACCACCTCACGAATGATGTCGCCCTGCAGCGGGCGGAAGGTTTCATAGCCGAACACCTCGTGAAGAACCTGCTCGGGGTCTTTGAGGGAGAGGGTCGGGCGTTCTGTGCTGAGTTGATCGAAGTCCATGGATTGCCAGTGCCGGGATGCGGAAAGGGTCGCTGCCATACAATGCGAAGTGCGAAATGATACCAGATTCGCCAGCACAGTTGAGGCAAATGCCGTGGATAAACGCTACAATACCGCGATTTTCAGGGCCACCGCCCCAGAAGTGCAGCCCTTGACTGACACCGAAAACAACAGGAACTCCATGCAGGAATTTGACGCCATCCGTCCCTATTCGGACGAAGAAACCGGCTCTGCCATCCAGCGCCTGGTGAATGATCCGGAATTTCTCGACATGATTGCCCGCTTCAAATCCCCCACGCTGGCCCGCTGGGCGCCGGCGCTGGTGAGGGTCTGGATCAAGCGTTGGCTGGTCAGCAATTTCGGGCATCTGCAGCGGGTGGATGACCTCCAGGCCAAGGTGTCCGGTTACGTCAGTGAACTGGTGGATCATACCACCACGCGGGTGACTCAGAGCGGGTTGGAAAATCTCGACAAGCACAGTGCCCACCTGTTTATCTCCAACCACCGCGACATTGTGTTCGATCCCATGGTGGTGAACTACCTGCTCTACGCCAACGGCTTCAACACCACCCGCATTGCCATTGGCGACAACCTGCTGGCGAATCGGGTGTTTGCCGAGATGATGCGGCTGAACAAGAGTTTTGTGGTGCGCCGCAACATGACCAGCCCACGGGAAATGCGCGACGCTTATATCATGCTGTCCGGGTTCATCAATCACAGCATTGATACCAACCACAGCATCTGGATAGCGCAGCGGGAGGGGCGTGCCAAAGACGGCGTCGACGTGACCGATCCGGCCATCATCAAGATGTTCTACATGAGCAAGAAGAAAAGCGGCCTGGATTTCGCGGAAGCCATGAACCGCCTTCACATTGTGCCGGTCTCCATCGCATACGAGTACGACCCCTGTGACGTCGACAAGGCGAAGGAACTGGAAACCCGTGCCCGCACCGGCAGCTACACCAAAGCGCCGGGAGAGGACACCGATCAGATCATGAAGGGGCTGACGGGCTTCAAGGGCCACGTGCATGTGCATTTCGGCGCGCCGATTGCCGATGCGCCGGGTAACGCCAGGGATCTGGCTGCTCGTATTGACCGGGAAATGCACGCCAACTACCACCTGCATGCGTCCAATCTGGTGGCCTACCGGCAACGGGGCATTCATCCCCAGGCCCACACCACGCCGGATACCGTGACCGATGCGGTGGTCACTGCGGAAACCTGGTCACCGGCGGAGTTCGAGGCCGCGGAAGCGGAGATGGAGCGCCGGCTTGAGCACTGCGAGCCCGCCATCCGGCCGTATCTGCTGGACATGTACGCCAACCCGGTGGTCTCAGCGCTGCAGGCCAACGAGCCCGGCGCTGACCACCAAACCGACGATTGAGGTATGTTTGTGCCGGAACTGAAGTATATCGAGCTGGAAACCAACCCGAACCCCACCGCTGCCGTGATCTGGCTGCACGGGCTGGGCGCCAGCGGTCATGATTTCGAGCCGGTGGTGCCCGAACTGGGCCTGCCCGCAGACGCGGCTGTCCGGTTCCTGTTTCCCCATGCCCCGGAGCTGCCGGTCACCATCAACGGCGGCATGATCATGCCCGCCTGGTACGACATCAAGGGTATGAACATTGACCGGGTGGTGGATACAGAACAGCTGAAAGTGTCTGCCGCAGCCGTGGCACGGATGATCGACCGTGAGATCGAACGGGGCATCCCGGCGGCGAACATTGTCATTGCCGGGTTTTCCCAGGGCGGTGCCGTGGCCTACGAGCTGGGTCTGAGTTACCCGCAGCGTCTGGCCGGAATTCTTGCTCTGTCGACTTATTTTGCAACCGCAAACACGGTGGAGCCATCAAAGGCGAATGCCGGCCTGCCCATCAACGTGTATCACGGTACGTTTGACCCGGTTGTTCCGGAAACCCTGGGGCGCCGAAGTGTGGAGCAACTGGAAGCGATGGGTTTTCAGCCACGCTACGAAACCTATCCGATGGAGCACAGTGTCTGCCTGGAAGAGATTCAGGACATTGGTCGCTTTATCGAGCAGCACGCACTCTGACGCCACAGGCCCCGCGTTTACAACCAGACCATGGCCCCCATCTCCAGCGGGTGGGTCAGTCCCTGGTGGTAGGGGTACACGCGGATACGCAGGGATTGCAGCCCCGGATAGGGGGGCAGAATCCGCGTTGAGAAAACCGTTGCGCCTCCATTGTCCGCGTCTTTCTGGCTGGCTGTGTCGTGCTGAAGCAGGAACCGATCCGGGCCCGGACAGTCGTGGGTGCCGGTGCACTCCGCCGTCACCAGGCACTCCACCCGCACATCCTCCGGCCGCAGGCCATTAAGCTGCACGTTCACCGCCAGCGAGATTTCCTCGTCGTGGAGGCAGGTCGCTGCGACACACTGGCTGACGGACAGGGACACTCCGGCCCAGTCCTGTCGGACCCGCTGTTTCCATTCCGCCAGTTCGATGGCCAACCGGCTGCTGTCTGCCGCCAGCTTCATGCCCTGCATTGTGGCCGGCCGGTAATACCGTTCAACGTAGTCCATCACCATGCGCTGGCTGTTGAACAGCGGTGTAATGGTTTTCATGGACGCTTTTGATCGCTGTACCCAGCCTTTGGAATAGCCCTGGGAGGCGCGGTTGTAATACAGCGGCACGATTTCGAACTCAATCAGATCCAGCAGGTCACGGGCTTCCTCCTGATTGCGAAACGCCAGGTCAAGCTCTGTGCTGCGAGGGTTGATTGCCCAGCCATTCTTGCCGTTGTAGCCCTCGCCCCACCAGCCATCCAGCACGCTCAGATTGAGGGCGCCGTTCAGCGCGGCTTTCTCACCGGAGGTACCGCTTGCCTCCTTGGGGTATTCCGGCGTATTCAGCCACACATCCACGTCACTGAGCAGTCGTCGCGCCATCGCCTGATCGTAATCCTCCAACAGGATGACGTGCCCCATCAGCGCCGGTTGCATCGACAGGTCGTGGATGACACGAATCAGCTGTTGCCCGGGTTTGTCCTTGGGATGCGCCTTGCCGGCGAACACCAGCACCACCGGCCGTTCAGGGTCAGTGAGCAAACGTTCCAGACGGTCGAGATCCGAGAAAATCAACGTGGCCCGCTTGTAGGTGGCAAAGCGGCGGGCGAACCCGATCACCATGGTGTCTTTTTCCGGTGACACCAGTTGGCGCGTCATCCGCTCCGTCACCGAGTGACCAGTGCCGTTGCGCCGATGCTGGCGCTTGAGACAGCGAACAATGTATTCACCCATCTGCTGCTTGAGCGCCTTATGCACGCTCCAGTAATGGTAATCGGGAATCCGGTCGATGAACTCCCAGAATTCCGCGTTTCGCAATTCGCTTTTCCAGGTCGGAGCCTGAATATCAAACAGGCTGGACCGTTCCGGGGACAGGAACGTCGGCACATGCACACCGTTGGTGATGTAACCCATGGGGTTCTCTTTTGCCGGCACCTGAGGCCAGATGTCACCCTCCATGCCAGACGCGACCCCGCCATGAATCCGGCTGACGCCGTTATGAAACCGGGACCCGCGCAGGCCCAGGCTGGTCATGTTGAAGGAGTCGCCGGAGGATTTGGAGCCTAACTGGAAAACCGACTCGAAATCGAGGCCCGCCTCCGCGAGGTAATCGCCGAGATGGTGCTGCACCAGTGCGCGGGAAAAAATATCGTGGCCTGCCGGCACCGGCGTGTGGGTCGTGAACAGTGTGGCGCCGGCATTCAGCTCCAGCGCCGCTTCAAAGGACAGGCCGTCAGCCATGGCCTGGCGGCAACGCTCCAGGATCAGAAAAGCGGCGTGGCCTTCGTTAATGTGCCAGACCGTAGGCCAGAGGCCGAGAGCCCGCAGCACCCGCGCTCCGCCAATACCCAGCAGCATCTCCTGGCTGATGCGGGTGGTTTCATCGCCACCGTACAGCTGCAGGGTCAGTTCCCGGTCCTCAGCAGAGTTTTCCTCAACGTGGGTGTCCAGCAGATACAGCCGGATGTGGCCGACCCGGGCTTCCCAGACCCTGGCGTGAACGAGGCGGCCGGGGAAGGGCACGGATACCCGCAGCGGCTCTCCTTCCTGTTCCACCAGTGATATCGGCAGCTCGTCGCTGTAATGGGACTGGTAGCGGGCAATCTGCTGCCCCTGGGCATCGATGGTCTGGATAAAATAGCCCTGCTGATACAACAGGCCCACGGCCACGAACGGCAGCCCCAGGTCGCTGGCGGCCTTGCAGTGGTCGCCGGCGAGAATGCCCAGCCCTCCGGAGTAGATCGGAAAACTCTCGTGAAAGCCGAACTCGGCGCAGAAATACGCCACCAGCGCCGTGTCAGGATCCAGGCGGGTGGTCACCTCCGGCCCCGGCTCGGCTTCAAGATAAGCATCGTAACTGCTCAGTATGCGGCGGTACTCGGAGAGAAAGGCGCGGTCTTCCGCCGCTTCCTCCAACCGGTTTTGCGCGACCCGCCGCAGAAACAGCTTCGGGTTGTGTGCCACTTTCTGCCACAACCGCAGGTCAATCCGCGCAAACAGACTGCGAACCCCGTGATCCCAGCTGTAGAACAGATCGTTGGCCAGTTCGTCCAGACGGGCGAGTGCCTCGGGGATGGTGGGCCGGGCTTCCAGTTTGAATTCAGTGGCGTTGTGCATGGTTGTCGCCTCCCACAGCGGTTGCCCGGTTAGTCATGATCCGCGCTCTGGCGGGCGGCCAGAGCCTGACGATAAACGTTGGTGTATTCCCGGGCGCGGGTCTGCCAGGAATAGTCACCGGCCATACCGTTGCGTTGCAGCTTGCGCCAGGTTTTCGGCTTTCGAAACGCGTCCAGTGCCCGGTCGATTGCCGCGCGCAGGGCCGGGGGGTCCGGTGAGCGGAAGGTAAATCCATTCGCCTGATCGGCGCTCGCGGTTTGTGGGTCAAACACCGTGTCACCCAATCCGCCAACCCGATGCACCACCGGTACGGTGCCGTAGCGCATGCTGTACATCTGGTTGAGCCCGCAAGGCTCGAACCGTGACGGCATGATGAACAGGTCAGCACCGGCGGTGATGCGGTGGGCCAGGCTTTCGTTAAAGCCGAGTGTCACCGACAGCTGTCCGGGATGGTGTTCAGCCAGATCCAGCGCGGCCTGCTCATAGTCACGCATACCCGAACCCAAAATCACGCACTGGCAACCCCTGTCCATTAATTCCGGCAGAACGGCCAGCAACAGGTCGATGCCTTTTTGCTCCACCATCCGCCCGATAAAGCCCAGTAGCGGGCCTTCGCCATTGGCGTCGAGACCGACCCGCCGCTGCAGGTCCCGTCGGCACAGCCTTTTGTTGCCGAGCGACCTGGCACTGTAATGATGATCCAGCAGCGGGTCGGTTTGCGGATCCCAGTGGCGGGTATCGATGCCGTTAAGAATGCCGGTGAGGGCTGACTGCCGGTAGCGGAGCAGTCCATCCAGGCCGTAGCCCAGCTCCGGCTGGCAGACTTCCCGGGCGTATCCGGGGCTGACAGTAGTCAGTTGGTCGCTGAACACCAGCCCTCCCTTAAGAAAGGACAGCTGGTCGTGAAATTCCAGCCGATCGAAACGCCAGAGCGAGTCCGGTAACTCCAGGGCCTGGAAGATGCGGTGGGAAAAGAGCCCCTGATAAGCCAGGTTGTGGATGGCGAACACTGTTGCCGGTCGTTGGCGAGTGTTGTCCAAAATTACGGGAACCAGCCCGCTCTGCCAGTCGTTGCAATGCACCAGGTCCGGAACCCAGTCAAGGTCGGCCTCGCCGAGGGCCATCAGCGCGACGACTTGGGCGAAGAGACAGTAGCGTTGGGCGTTGTCCGGCCAGTCCTCGTCTTCGGAGCATTGGTAGGGGTTACCCGGGCGGTCGAACAGCGGTGGGCATTCCACCAGCCACAACACCACCGCGGTGCCGGGTAACTGGGTCTGCCAGAGTGTCACGTCAAAGCCCCCGACATTCAGCTGCGCCCTGCGGCGAGCCCCGCTGGCATTCGCCACCGCCATGGCCGCGGGGTAGCCGGGGAGCACGATCTGCACGTCATGATCCATCGTGCACAGGGCTTCCGGCAAACTCGCAGACACGTCCGCAAGCCCGCCGGTCTTGATCACCGGGTGCACCTCGCTGGTGACAAACAGTACCCGGGTCACAATGGCTGCTCCAGCACCACCGCGCCCAACGGGGGCAGGGTGAGCGCTATCGACTGGGCCTGCCCCATCCACGGCTGTGGGTCTGCGGTGAGGGGCAACGGATTGCCCAGATTGCTGCCACCGTAGTATTCGGAATCCGAGTTCAGTCGCTCGGTCCAGACACCACCGCTGGGCACGCCGATCCGGTAATGATATCGGGGCACCGGGGTAAAGTTGACGACGACGATGACCCGTTGCTCTTCTGCCTGCCTGAGGAAGCTGATCACCGACTGGGTGGAATCGTGGCAGTCGATCCAGGCAAAGCCGTCGGGTCGGTAGTTGGCCCGGTGCAGGGCCGGCTGTTCTTTCAGCAGATGATTCAGATCCCGCACCAACTGCTGTAGGCCCCGGTGTTCTTCCTGCTCAAGCAGCGCCCAGTCCAGCTCCCGTTTTTCGCTCCATTCCCGGCGCTGGCCAAACTCGCCGCCCATGAACAGCAGTTTTGCGCCGGGGTAGGTATACAGATAGGTGAACAACAGCCGCAGATTGGCCCTTTGCTGCCAGCCATCTCCCGGCATCTTGTTGAGCAGGCTGGCTTTCTCGTGCACCACCTCGTCGTGTGACAGGGGCAGCAGAAAGCTCTCACTGAACGCATACAGCACGCCGAAGGTGAGCTTGTCGTGATGGTACTGCCGGAACACCGGGTCCTGGCTGAGATAATCCAGGGTGTCGTGCATCCAGCCCATGTTCCATTTCAGGCAAAAGCCCAGCCCACCCACCGATTCCGGCCGCGTGACCTGGGGCCACGAGGTGGACTCTTCGGCAATGATCATGGTGCCGGGGTAGCGCTCGCGGCAGATCTGGTTCAGTTCCCGCAGGAATTCGATGGCCTCGAGATTTTCATGGCCACCGTGGATGTTCGGCAACCAGTCGCCTTCGTCGCGGGAGTAGTTCAGATACAACATCGACGCCACCGCATCCACCCGCAGACCGTCAATGTGAAAGGTGTCGAGCCAGAACAGCGCGCTGCCAATCAGAAAGTTGCGCACTTCATGGCGGGCGTAGTTGTAGATCAGGGTCCCCCAGTCCTGGTGCTCGCCCTGGCGGGGATCCTCATGTTCGTACAGGGCAGAACCGTCGAAACGCGCGAGGGCGTGGGTATCTTTGGGAAAGTGCCCGGGCACCCAATCGAGCAGCACCCCGATGTGGTTGCGGTGGCAGCAGTCAACGAAATAGCGAAAATCGGCCGGGGTGCCGAAGCGGCTTGGGGGCGCGTAGTACCCGGTGGTCTGGTAGCCCCAGGATTCATCCAGCGGATGCTCGGTGACCGGCAGCAACTCGATGTGGGTGAAACCCATGTCCCGCACGTAGGGCACCAGCTGGTCGGCCAGTTCGCGATAATTCAGCCAGCGCCCGGAGCCGTGAAGCCGCCAGGAACCGGCGTGTACCTCGTAGATCGACAGTGGCTGATCCCGCCAGTTCCAGCAGTTGCGATGGGCCAGCCAGTCACCATCGCCCCAGCTGAAACGACTGCGCTGGGTCACGACCGCTGCCGTCGCCGGCCGGGGTTCGAAGGCCTGACCGTAGGGGTCGGTCTTGATCAGCTGTTCACCGCTGGTGGTGGTAACGGCGTATTTGTAGAGAGTCCCCGCAGCCAGTTGCGGCCGGAAACACTCCCAGACCCCGCTTTCCGGGCGCTTGTGCAATGGGTCAGCGCCTGGCTGCCAGCCGTTGAAATCACCGATCACACTGACGGCCTGCGCAGAGGGCGCCCAGACGGCAAAGCGCACGCCTTCGTCACCGGCGTGCCGGCAAAGGTGAGCACCCAGCACGTTATAGATGTGCCAGTGCTTGCCCTGTCCGAAAAGGTGCAGGTCGAATTCGCTGAGGCTTGGGCTTTCCATAGTCCGAGGAGCTTCCCGACGTGTTCTGTTTCTGATTCCGATCCATTGGACGCCAATCCGGCTGATCAAATAATGATCCGCGACAAGTTTGCGTCAGGTTGTCGGTGCTAACCTTCCAGTCGTGATTGATACGTCAAAATATAGTCTATTATTCCTTCAGGGTTAGACGAGGGAAGCCGAAGACCTTCAGGGCAGTCAGGGAAGCCGCTATGCAAACCGCCAAACGTTTTGTCAGCCGACTCACACGCCAGACCCTCGCACTGGTGCTGGCCGGAGGTCGGGGCTCACGTCTTTACGATCTCACCAAGTGGCGGGCGAAACCCGCCGTTCCATTCGGTGGCAAGTTCCGCATCATCGATTTTCCGTTATCCAACTGCATCAACTCCGGGATCGGACAGGTCGGGGTAATTACCCAGTACAAATCCCACTCACTGATGCGCCACATCCAGCGGGGCTGGGGCTTTCTGCGCGGAGAGCTGGGCGAGTTTGTGGAACTGCTGCCGGCGCAGCAGCGCATCGAGACTTCCTGGTACGAGGGCACAGCGGACGCCGTGTTGCAGAATCTGGACATCATTCGTAGCCACGCGCCGGAGTATGTGCTGATCCTCGCCGGTGACCACGTCTACAAGATGGACTACGGCACCATGCTGGCCTATCACGTGGAGAACGATGCGGACGTCACCGTGGGCTGTATCGAAGTGCCATTGGAAGATGCGTCGGCGTTCGGTGTGATGTCGGTGGATGATGAGCTGCGGATCACCGAGTTTGTCGAGAAGCCGGAGCACCCCAAAGCGATGCCGAACCAGCCGCGGAAGGCTCTGGCATCCATGGGTATCTACGTGTTCAGCACACGGGTTCTGTTTGATGAATTGTTGAGGGATCATCAGCTTGCCACCGATTCCTCACATGATTTCGGTAAAGACATCATTCCCTCCATCATTGCCCGCCTGCGGGTGATGGCGTTTCCGTTCCGCAATCCGGTACACGACAAGCCGGCCTACTGGCGCGACGTGGGCACCATCGATTCCCTGTGGCAGGCCAACCTGGAACTGATCGGTATCAGCCCGGAGCTGAACCTTTACGATCCGGACTGGCCGATCTGGACCTATCAGGAACAGCAGCCGCCGGCGAAATTCATTTTTGACGATGACAACCGCCGGGGCATGGCCGTGGATTCCATGTTGGCCGGGGGCTGCATAGTGTCCGGCGCGTTAGTCCGGCATTCTCTGCTGTTCTCGCAGGTGAGGGTGCATTCCTTCACCACGGTATCGGATGCGGTGATTTTTCCGGATGTGGATATCGGCCGTCACTGCGAGATCCATCGCGCCATTATCGACCGTGGATGTCGCATTCCGGAGGGCACCACTATCGGCGTGGATGCCGACAAGGACCGTGAACGCTTCTACGTGTCACCCAAGGGCGTAGTGCTGGTGACACCCGAGATGCTCGGGCAGGATTATCCCCATGGCCTCTGATGGCCGCACGCCCGTGGTCTTTTGCTGGCACATGCATCAGCCCGGCTACCGGGATCAGAAAACCGGTACCTTCCTGTTTCCCTGGGTGTATCTGCACGCCCTGAAAGACTACAGCGATATGGCCGCACACCTGGAGGCGCACCCTGGTGCGCGGGCGGTGGTGAATTTCGCCCCGATCCTGCTGGAGCAGATTGAAATCTACCTGGTGGACATTGAACGCTGGCGTCACGGTGCCGGCGAGATCGGTGATCCGCTGTTGGCGGCACTGGTGGCTGGCGAGCTTCCGGGGCCCGGCACGCCGGGGTTCCTCGACATCATGGAAAAATGTTTGCGGGCCAACCCTGAACGCATCATCCAGCGCTTTCCGGCCTTTGCCCGCCTGTCACAACTTGCCGAATTCTACCGTTCCCGGCCGGAAATGCAGCGATACATCGCCCCGGCGTTCCTGTCCGATCTGCTGGTGTGGTATCACCTGGGCTGGATGGGCGAGATCATCCGCCGTCGCAATGCCTGCGTGCAGTCGCTGCAGGAGAAGGCCCAGGGCTTCAGCGCCGATGACCGCATCGCTCTGTTGAACGTGATCTTCGACACCCTCGCCGGTATCGGTCCCCGCTACCGTCAGTTGGCCCAGTCCGGCCGGGTGGAGCTGTCTGTCAGCCCCTACAGCCATACCATGGTGCCATTACTCATTGAGCTCGGCAGCGCCCGGGAAGCCATGCCGGAGATCCCGTTGCCCGCCCATAGCGATTATCCGGAAGGTGTGGCGCGTGCCCGTTGGCAGTTACAGCACGCGCGGGAAGTGTTCCAGCGCTTTTTCGGGATGGAGCCGACCGGATGCTGGTCGTCAGAGGGGGGCCTCAGCCAGCAGACGCTTCAGCAACTGGCACAAGCGGGCTACCGGTGGACGGCCAGCGGTGATTCCGTTCTCCACAACAGCCTGCAATCGGCAAAAGCGGCCGGGCAGGGGCTGAAGAACCCGTCCATTCATCAGGCGTACCGGTTCGGCGATGCCGACATCACCGTTTTTTTCCGGGATGACGGCCTGTCTGACCTGATCGGGTTCACCTACGCAGACTGGCACGCCTCGGATGCCGTTGCGGACCTCACGTCCCATATGGAAACCATTGCCTCCCGCGGCACTGAGCGCGGGCCTCAGGTGATCTCGGTGATTATGGACGGCGAGAATGCCTGGGAATACTACCCGGAGAATGCCTTTCACTTTCTCGATGAACTGTACGAGGTTCTTGAAAATCATCCCCGCCTGCAGCTGACCACCTACCGGGAGTTGCTCGAGCAGGGCGATTCATCGCCTGTCAGCCTGCCCACCATCGTAGCCGGCAGCTGGATTTACGGCACCTTCTCAACCTGGATCGGCGACCCGGACAAGAACCGCGCCTGGGATCTGCTCTGTGAGGCCAAGCAGCATTTTGACCGCGCCATGGATAACGGCTCGCTGACGGCGGAACAGAAAGCGGCTGCCACGCAACAACTGGCCATTTGCGAAGGATCCGACTGGTTCTGGTGGTTTGGCGATTACAACCCGGCGCAGGTGGTCAGTGACTTCGAGCACCTGTACCGGCGGCACCTGGTAAACCTGTACGAACTCATTGGCTGCCCGGCACCGCCTTCGGTGTTCCAGAAACTGAGCCAGGGCAGTGGCGCTCCCGCCCGTGGCGGCGCGATGCGACCGGGCCATGATGCGGACACCGGCGCATGACCTCCGCCCACCAACTGCCGGAGGTTCTGAACCACCGGCGGGCCGGTGTGTTGCTTCACCCGACCTGCCTGCCTTCCCAGTACGGACTGCTCGGCCAGGGCGCGCGCCGGTTTCTGGATTTCATGGCAGAGGCCGGCCTGACCGTTTGGCAAACCCTGCCTCTGGGACCGACCCACGCAGATCTGTCTCCCTATCAGTCGTTATCGGCCCATGCCGGCAATCAGGATTTCATTGATCTTGAGGAACTGGTGGCGGCCGGTCTGATCCGCGATGACGAGCTGGGCCCGGAAAACCACAGCGCGCAGCGCAAATCTGTTCTGGCGCTGGCGAGTGAGCGGTTCTTCAACGATTCAGAGGCGCGGCCCCAGGCGCCCGGCCATGCTGAATTTGCCGCGTTCTGTGCTGCCAACGCGCAATGGCTGGATGACTACTGTCTGTTCTGCGCCATTCGTGAGGTCTACCCCGACCAAAGCTGGCTGGGCTGGCCCGGTGAACTGAGAAACCGGGAGCCCGGGGCATTGGCCCGTTTTACGGAAGCCCATGGGAAGACACTCCGGCGCCTGCAGTTCGAACAGTTCCTGTTCGACCATCAATGGCACCGGCTTCGGGACTATGCCAGCGAGCGGGGCATTCTGCTGTTCGGAGACATTCCCATCTTTGTGGCGCACGACAGTGCCGATGTGTGGGCCGAACCTCACCTGTTCAAACTGGACAAGAATGGCCAGCCCCGATTTTTGGCCGGCGTGCCACCGGATTATTTCTCTCCGGAAGGGCAGCACTGGGGGAACCCGATCTATGACTGGGACGCAATGGCAAAGAGTGATTATGCATGGTGGTTGTCGCGTCTCGACACCCAGAGGCATTTCTTCGATCTGATTCGCATAGACCATTTCCGTGGACTGCAGGCGTATTGGGAGATTCCCGCCGACCAGCCTGCACCCCGGAACGGCTACTGGGTAGAGGGCCCCGGCGAAAAGTTCCTTGAGGCCTGCTTCGGGCGTTTTCCGGGTTTGCCCCTGGTGGCTGAAAATCTGGGCATCATCAGCGATGAGGTGGAGGAACTGCGTCACGCCTTCCGTTTGCCGGGCATGACCGTCATTCAGTTCGGATTTGACGGCAGCCCCGCCAACCCCCACCTGGTGCACAACCACCGCCGGCGAGACCTGGTGTATTCCGGCACCCACGACAACGACACCACACTGGGTTGGCACCTGAGCCTCGACAACCACACCCGCAGGTATGTTGACCATTACCTGGGAAACTCTGCGGACCCGATGCCGTGGCCGGTTATCCGTGCGGGCTTTCAGTCGGTCTGCCAGCTGGCCATATTTCCGATGCAGGATTTTCTCGGTCTGGATGGAGGCAGCCGCTTCAATACACCGGGCACCACCTCAGGAAACTGGGCCTGGACACTGGATTGGAGCCTTTGTGAAGACGGGTTGTCTGCCCGTATCCACGAGTTGGCGAGACTGTACGGGCGGCTTCCATAAGCTTCGATGAGCGACGAATTGCAGGTGGTTAATAGTTGACCTGTATCAAGAGCGGTTTTCCCGTATAGGGTCTATTATTTGATCAATAATGACCCAACTCGGGTGTTCGATCAGCCAATAGGGGAGGCCCCATGGAACACAGGCTAAGCAAGCGCATTTTGGGAAAACTCGGGCTTCTGGTATACAAGCGCGGCCTGCCGGTCGCGACGGGACAGATCCGCGACGCCAGCAAACGCGGTCTTTTTATTGCCACCGATTACACGGATGTACAACTCAACCAGACGGTTGAGCTGGAGTTCCGTTTTCCGGACCGGAAGGAAAATGCCTTCCGCCGCATCAGGGCCCACGTGGTCCGCAAATGCGACAACGGACTCGGGGTGGATTTCGAAGGGGTGGATAACGATGGCTTCACCATCACAGCCCTGTTGTCCTGGCTCCAGAAGCACAATCACATCGTCAGTTACTTTCCACCCATCCGGCACAACTCCTATCACTGAGCTCTGCAATTTCAGCAACAGGGAAGATCATCATGGAACGACTCAAGGACAAGGTGGCCATCGTAACCGGTGGCGCACTGGGTATTGGCAAGGCAGCGGCGACGAGAATGGCGGAGGAGGGCGCCGCTGTTGCCATTTTTGACTGCAAGGACACCGAAGGCGAAGCGCTGGCCATAGACCTGGTCGAGCGTGGCCTGAAAGCCCATTACTGGCACTGTGACGTGGGGTTCGAGGCCTCGGTACGCAGCGCTATCGACAGCGTAAAAGGGCACTTCGGTCGAATTGATGTGCTGGTCAACAACGCTGGCATTGCCGGCGCAAACAAGCCAACCCATGAGTTGACGGAAGAGGAATGGGACGAGGTGCAGCGGGTGAACGTGAAAGGCGTTTTCTTCTGCACCAAGCACGTGATTCCTTATCTGAAAACCGCGGGCAAGGGCAGCATTATCAACCTGTCATCCATTTACGGCCTGGTCAGTGCGCCGGACATCCCTCCCTATCATGCCTCCAAAGGCGCGGTGCGCCTGATGACCAAAACCGATGCGTTGATCTACGCCCCGGATCAGATTCGGGTGAATTCAATTCATCCCGGCTTCATCTGGACACCGCTAGTGGAGGAGCATCTGAAAACCACCGGTGCCGATCCTGAGGAGGCCCGCAAAGCGACGGCGGCACTCCACCCCATTGGTCACATGGGTGAGCCTGATGACATTGCCTGGGCCATTGTGTATCTGGCGTCGGATGAGTCGAAATTCGTCACCGGATCCGAGCTGGTGGTTGATGGTGGTTACACCGCGCACTGATTGACGGACGGATGACGCCCCCATGCCAGCCTCCGCCGGGCTATACCTTCACCGCAAACTGCCCGGCGAGCTGGCCGGGCTGGCCGAGCTTGCCCTGATCTGCGCTGGACCTGGCACCACGGCAGCGACGTGCTATGGC
>JAEPMM010000054.1 GCA_017643965.1 Marinobacter sp. | reverse complement strand
CGGGGAGTCAGATTATCTGAATGTTGGGGTTAGGTCGGGGTGCGGGGCACCTTTCACAGACACGCTACGAGCACATCCATGTGCGCTTGTTTCGGGCCGTCCATGGCCCTCAACAGTCTGTGAAAGGTGCCCCGCACCCCGACTTAATTAACTATTTGCAGGCCCGCTTCAGAAAAACAAGTAGGTCCATCAGGCAAAGTTTAAAACTGACCCGATACATGGGTTTCTGTGCTGGCATGCACGCCAGGATTCGGCGGAGAGCGGTGTGCTTCCCCTCCCAAAAATTTCGGAGGCCATGGATGGCCGGAGAGAAGCGCACATGGATGTGCTCGTAGCGGTTTTTGGGAGGGGAAGTACACCGCTCGCCATGCACAAGAGCAGAGGCCAATTTGATCCGAACCCTAGAACATCTCTGAACCCACAGGCACGCCCCGAAGAGAATTGGGATAAGCCTCAACAATCTCGACGTCGATAAAGTGCCCCACAATGCCCGGATTCTCGTGCCGGAAATTCACAATCCGGTTGTTCTCAGTGCGGCCAGCGTACTCACCGGGGTCCTTCTTGGACAGGCCCGTCACCAGAATCCGCTGTGTCGATCCCACCATCTTGCGGCTGATATCCATCACATTCTGGTTCAGCCGGTCCTGCAGAATACTCAGGCGCTGCTTCTTCACTTCCATCGGCGTGTCGTCCGGCAAGTCCGATGCCGGAGTCCCCGGGCGGGCGCTGTAGATAAAGCTGAAGGACATGTCGAAGCCAATGTCATTGATCAGCTTCATGGTGTCCTCGAAGTCTTTGTCGGTTTCCCCCGGGAACCCGATGATGAAGTCCGAGGAGAAGCTGATGTCCGGGCGAATCTTGCGCAGGCGACGGAGTTTGGACTTGTACTCAAGCGCAGTGTGGCCACGCTTCATGGCGGCCAGGATGCGATCGGAACCGCTCTGGACCGGCAAGTGCAGGTGGCTGACCAGTTCCGGTACCTGTTCGTACACGTCAATCAAGGCGTCCGTGAACTCCACCGGGTGCGAGGTGGTGTAGCGGATGCGATCAATGCCATCGATGGCGGCGATCAGGGTAATCAGCTCGGCCAGATCCATGGTGTCGCCGTCGTGGGTTTCGCCACGGTAGGCGTTCACATTCTGGCCCAACAGATTGACCTCGCGCACGCCCTGGCTTGCCAGGTGTGCCACTTCGGCCACCACATCATCGGCCGGGCGACTCACTTCCTCGCCCCGGGTATAAGGCACGACGCAGAACGTACAGTATTTGCTGCAGCCTTCCATGATAGAAACAAACGCGGAAGGGCCATCTGCCCCCGGTTCCGGCAGGTTGTCGAATTTCTCGATCTCCGGGAAGCTGACATCCACCACGCCAACACCGTTACCCTTGGCGCGCACCTCGGTAATCATGTCTGGCAGGCGGTGCAGGGTCTGAGGGCCGAATACCATGTCCACGTAGGGCGCGCGATCCAGAATCGACTGGCCCTCCTGGCTGGCCACGCAGCCGCCCACACCGATGATCATGTCTGGCTTCTTGCTCTTGAGCTTTTTCCAGCGGCCAAGCTGGTGAAATACCTTCTCCTGGGCTTTCTCACGAATGGAGCAGGTGTTCAGCAGCAGGATGTCGGCGTCATCGGGCGTGTCCGTCATTTCAACGGTGTCGCCAGTCTTGAGCAGGTCTGCCATGCGGGCGGAGTCATACTCGTTCATCTGGCAGCCGTGGGTTTTGATGTACAGCTTCTTGGCCATGGTTCTCACGTAATCTGATGGATGGTGCGCCGGGCCTGGACAGGTAATCAGAGGCGCTAGCAAAAAAGGAACTGGGCATTATAACGGGGTGATCAATCTGCAACCACCATTGTCTCGGCTTGTTGCTAGATGGGCTGTGGTATTATGCGTGTTTTTGACCAATCCGATACCGATCATGACGCCTGAACGCCTCGCCCGAATCAAGCAAACCCTGAACACCCGTCAACCGGATCTCCGTGTTCTCACCGATCAGGTTCATAAGCCCAGAAACCTGTCGGCGATCATCCGCTCCTGCGACGCCTTCGGCCTCGCCAATATGCACACCGTCTGGCCCAGGGAGGGCTTCCGCGCCTTCCGCAAGACCGCGGGCGGAAGCTACACCTGGGTGACTACCCATACCCACCGGACCATGGACGACGCGGTCACAGCTCTGAAAGGGCAGGGCCACAAGCTTTACGCCGCGCAACTGTCTGATCGCGCCATCGACTACCGGGAAGCGGACTTTACGGTGCCGTGCACGATTATTCTCGGCAACGAAGTGGACGGCGTCAGCGCCGATGCAGCGGACCAGGCGGACGAGCACATCGTGATTCCGATGATGGGCATGGTCGAGTCCCTGAATGTCTCCGCCGCCTGCGCGATCATTCTGGCCGAGGCCCAGCGCCAGCGCAAAGCGGCAGGGTTCTATAATGAGCGTCGCCTGCCGGACGATGAATACAACCGACTGCTGTTTTGCTGGTGCCAGCCCACCGTGAAACGCTACTGCGATGACCGCAACCTGCCGTACCCACCGATAGATCCGGACACCGGCGAGCTTGTCGATGGGGTCGGCTGGATGCAGGGCGTCCGCGAACTGCGCAAGAACCGCCCCCGTTGGGATGATCATCAGAAAGCCACGATCGCTGAGGAATTGGATCAGGACTGATCCGATACCTCGGGCGCTTTCGGTTTACCACTTGTCCAGTTGTAGGCCGTTTTCTTCCAAATAGTCACTGTGTTTCTGAAGATACGCCTCGGTTAGGGAAGAAAAATCACTGGGGTCGCCGTCAACTAGCTCAGCCTGAGATCGCAAAACCTCCATTTCATTGCCGATTTGGCTCTGAACCCAAACTACGATCTGTCCACCTGGCGCAAGTCCTATTGTCATGTTGTGTCTCGGCACCTGACGAACATCCTCATTGGTTATGACCCTCCCCGGATTTCGCATCTTCGATTCGATGTTTTCGGGAAGGGTGATCAGGTGGGCATAGTACCTCTGTTCTGCGAAAGAGAACCAATGTACCCACACCATCTCTGGAAATGGATCAGCTTGAGCGCCTGGTCCCGCCGGCCCCTTCGGGCCTCTCCAGCAACATTTAACGGTACCTCCCGGTTGACGCCAACTGCGTTCACCGCTCTTTTCCATCAAGACGTCGACCAGCCAAACTTCGTAATGTTCAGGGGCCGCAAATGAAATACGTCGGTAGTCCTTGGTGTGTTCGCTCGAGTAGGAAGCACAGCCTTGGCCGAGTACCAGCGCGATCATAACGGCGGACCTAAGATATAGCGTCAACATCAATGGTTCTCCATGTTGAAATGAACAATCCGTTTTCGAGATTTGGCTGGCATATTGGTGTTGAAGTTACGAAGAATTCGTAAGCTGAGAGGCATGCCAAGAATAGAAGTGTTCATGCTGTTGTAGTTGGCAGAATAGTGGATATAGCGTTGAAATAAGAGTTTTTGGTGGTTTGAGTCCAGCACTGGTGAATTGACGCCAGACTCAATCTGCTCTTGCAGGCTTTGAAGTATGGGGAGAAGCTCTTCAGGAACTCGCGCTTCTCTTCGCTCCGGGGGTGATTCCAAACCAACCCCGGCGTCGTTTGCCATTTTATGCATTATTGAGAGTGCAACCCTCGAATATTCGCCTTTTACCGTGCGGCACATTCGCAAAGCGAGCTCGACATTGCCGTCAGGGGCGGGGTGCTCGGAGCGCTTGATGAAGATCTCCAACTGCGGCTCCCCTGGTGCATTGATTTCTCTTGGCCTTGGATTAAGGACGGGTGACTGTGGGACCGGTAAGCTGTACTCGCCGATCCACTGCTCTGCTGCTATCTCACTTTTGAGGCTATCGAGGTAGTCCCACTGAATCGTTTTTTCTGGCCACGAGAATCGATCGCGATCCACTGAAAGGAGGGGGGTGATCAGTACCTCTTCACGGAGATGGTCTGGGTATCCACCCCCGATATCAGAATGCGCACCAGGGAGTTCGATTTCCCTGAAGTTCGGGGGAAGCTCTGTATCGGTGCTTTTAAGGCTATTTAATGCGAAGAGCTTTCTGTGCTCATTGGCCGCCGTCAGTTGAACTGCCGTAGATATTTCGTTTGGGTCAAGGAAGAGCTCTACTGGTTGGTTTTTGTTATTGGCCGCGCTGAGGTCACCATTCGCGATGTTCAAAACCGCAGCCACGGTATCGAATAAACCTACGAACCGTACTTCATGCTTTCTTGGCCACGATTGTCCGCGAGCTTGCAAAGCCTTTCCTAGCAGCCCTTCGTCTTTTTTGTTGATCTCGTTTATCGCATAACGGGCCGCAGCGGCGCCTCTGCTAAAGCCGAATACGTCGAAAGTGAAGCTGGAGACTGCCTGGCCTTGAAGACGGTTTTCTAATTGTCTCGCAATCTCGTCAAAACTTTTGAGTACTTGCTCCTTGATGCCCGTTTCGCCAATTCCAGTCGCAGCGCCCATCATCGAGTCGCCGCTTCCTGTTTTAGTGCCAACGCCTTCGATGTAGGCCTTAATTTTCAGCTTCCGGATGTTTCCGTTTGTGGTGTCAGTATCTGGGTACATGTCCCAGAGTTTAAAAACGTTACTCGCTGAGTTTCTGTAGCTGCCTCCCATCATTAAGCCAAGCTGACGCTTGCATTCGGCAATCTCAATAGCATTGAATTGATTGGCTTTCAGGCATTCCGCTTTCAATCTATCTGCTAGAAGCTGACTGTTAAACGCATTATTCAACGTCCCATCAGTAAAGATGCCCACCTCAACATGAATCTCCGGCTCTTGCTCTTCCTTCGGCACCCGACCGGACTCGTTGGCGAGTTTTATGCCGGCCAGGGTGGTGGCCATGACAGAGGCAGAAGTGGCGGTGGGCGCGGTTTGGGCCGGGTTCTTGTCACTTGTGCGCGCGCGCTCAGCGGCTGTGCCGCTGGCGCCCGGAATGGGGCCGCGCTTGACGTCGTCTGGTGTCAGCTGTCGACGGTTCAGTTCCTGCAGGGCATAGCCAAGGCCGAAGAGCAGTTGTGACGACGGTTTCCATTCGCCGCCGGCCTTCAGTTCCGGGTTGTCGCGCCAGTCAATCACCGGGGATAGCGGCCCCGGATCGAATGGGCCGTGGATCAGGAACAGATCGCCGTCCGCCACTTGTCTGGTGGCCAGAGTTTGCAGTGGCTCCCGGCTGTCCGGGCGAACTCGCAGAAGGGCTCTCAGGTCAATGCCGGAGAGGCGTCCGGAGCTGATGAGCTGACCGACTTCCGCGGCGGCGAGGAAAGGGTTTTCTATTCGGGGGAGATCATACGGGGTCAATTCCATTGACCGTTTCAATTGCATCGTCACCGCTCCTTGCTGACGTTTTTTGATTTGTTCGGGCCCGGCAAGCATAGCGGAATCCCGCGAAACGTGACTTGTCCCAGTCACATTTCAGGATCGAATTTTAGCTGCGATCTTCCAGGTAGCGCTGCAACTGCTCGCGCAGGGCTTTGGGCAGCCTGGTGATGGTCAGTGCGTCCTTGTCTTTGTCGTAATAGATGGCCTGGTTCACCAGGTCGGAGGAAAAGGACACACTCATGCCGCCACCGGATCCCGCAATGCGGACCAGTTTCTTCACTTTACGATGATCGGGATGAAGCACGCCGCTCTCCGGCAATTCAGCGGTCTGGGATGCGAAATCCTTGAAACGCTCGGGCTGGTTTTCGTCCAGATAACCGGAGAGGGCCTCAATGGCCACCGGTTCGCCCAGTGCGTGCTGTTCCTTGCAGAATTCGTACGCGCGGGCGCGCACCTTGCCGGCCTCTTCCGGCTCTGAGGATTTCGCGAACGCTTCCACCGCGTCCAGAAACGTGAGGGTTTCCTTTTCCACATCAACCTGGTTGGTGAAGCCGCACAGCTTGATGAACAGGTCGCCGCCCTCGCCGGTGCCGCGGGAGTGAACCAGGGTCAGGTAGTTCTCGCCGGGATTCTCGCCACGCCAGTCGTCCAGTTCGATGCGCACCGCGAGGTTCAGGCGTGACAGGCTAAGGATATCGGTGGCGTCAAGGGTCTGTTTGGCGTCAAAGCGCATAGCGCTGTCGTTTTCCATCACCAGCAGGTAGACCACTTCGGAGTCCGCCAGGGCTTCGTGCACGATCATCAGATGCCCCTCGAATTCCTCCTGGGCACCGTTCAGAAGTTCCTGCCATTGCCCGAACAGGCGGTCGGTGAAGGCGGTGAAGGACTGTTTGTCTTCCAGGTAATCCTTCAGCCAGCTGCTGAACGGACTCTCACCGATATCGTCCGAAAAGCGGCCGTATTTCTTGCCCGGCTTGGTATTGAACAGGCGCTTCATCTGCTTGTGAAGACCCTCATAGTCGCCACCTGGCTCAGACAGGGCCTCGCCGGGGCGAATCCGTGCCGGTTGTCCGGGCTGATACTGGCTGGCGAAAAGAGTACGAAGCTGCTTGATGGCCATGAAATCGCTTTTCCCTGGTTAATAAATAACAAAGCCCTGAGGGCTGACCCTCAGGGCTTGGCATTGTACCGATTTTCGGGGCTCTGAGCCCAGACGTTAAATCCGCTTGCTGCGAACCAGATCCTGCACCAGTTCATTTACGGCAGCAGGAATGTCCTGATCGCTGTCAGCGGATACCGCGGCGTTCGCCACATCCGTGCCCAGGTTTACTGCGATGGCAATCAGCCCGTGGGCAGAAAGCAATTGGGCGGTGCGGCGCCGGTCGTCCGGACCACCGGCGTTGTCCTCGCTGAGCACCACGGTGGTCTTGCCCTGATCAAACAGTGCGCGTTCCACCGCCAGCGCCAGGGCCTGGGCCTGCTTGCCGCTGCAGGCAATGATGGCCGGTTTCTGGGCAAGACGACGTGCCCGCTCATCCATGCTGACCGGTTCGAGAGATTCCACGTCACTGGCGGTGCCGGCGATCATGCCCGCGCCAACTGTAACGTTGCTCAAACGGTCAATGACGATAAAGCTGCCCGTGGCGTGATTGCGCGGATAGGCATCAAAGGCTACCGGCTGGCTCAGGGTCAGTTCGCACAGGCCGATCTCGTTCAGCTGCAGGGCCGCCGGGTTGACGTTCTGATCCAGCGTGTTTACGTCGGTCTGATGGTGGATCTTCTTGACCGTACCGGAGGTGAACGTCGGGCCCAGCTTGATGTCGTAAAGGCGCCCGGTTTCCAGCGGTGCATCGGTCATCCACACGATGTTGGCGTTGAAGCGGTTGCCCACTTCCGGCTCGTCTTCGGCCTTGACCAGCATGTCCCCACGACTGACGTCGATCTCATCGGTCAGGGTCAGAGTGACGGCCTGGTCGATGTAGGCTTCTTCAACGTTGCCTTCAAAGGTGACGATTTCCTTCACGGTACTGGTGCGCCGCGAGGGCAGGGCCATTACCTTGTCGCCCGGGCGAACAACGCCGGAGGCAACGGTACCGCAGAACCCCCGGAAATCGAGGTTGGGACGATTAACAAACTGCACCGGGAAGCGGAAATGCTCCAGATTCTTGTCGCGGGAGACTTCCACCGTTTCCAGAATTTCCATCAACGGCTGGCCGGTGAACCAGGGCGTGCTCTCACTCCGGTTGACCACGTTGTCGCCTTCCAGAGCGGAGATCGGCACGAAGCGGATGTCCTTCAGGCCGAGCTTGGTGGCGAAGGCCAGGTACTCGTCCTTGATCTCGTTGAAGCGCTCCTCGCTGAAGTCCACCAGATCCATCTTGTTGACGGCCACAACTATGTGGCGAATGCCCAGCAGCGAGGCGATGTAGGAATGCCTGCGGGTCTGGGTCAGCACGCCGTGGCGGGCATCGATCATCAGGATCGCCACCTGTGCGGTGGACGCGCCGGTGGCCATGTTGCGAGTGTACTGCTCATGGCCCGGCGTATCGGCAATGATGAACTTACGCTTGTCGGTGGAGAAATAGCGGTAGGCCACATCAATGGTGATGCCCTGCTCGCGTTCTGCCTGCAGGCCGTCCACCAGCAGCGCCAGGTCCAGCTTTTCACCGGTGGTGCCCATTTTGGCGCTGTCGGTTTTCAGGCTGGCCATGTGATCTTCGTAGATCATCTTGGTGTCGTGGAGCAGGCGACCGATCAGGGTGCTCTTGCCATCGTCAACGCTGCCGCAGGTCAGCAGGCGCAGCAGTTCCTTGTTCTCGTGTTGCTTCAGGTAGGCCTGAATGTCTTCGGCGATCAGATCAGACTGGTGTGACATCTTAGAAGTACCCTTCCCGCTTTTTCTGTTCCATGGAGCCGGCTGAATCGTGGTCGATCACGCGACCCTGACGCTCGGAGCTGGTGGCCAGCAGCATTTCCTGAATGATGTCAGGCAGCGTGGTGGCCTCGGACTCGATCGCGCCGGTGAGGGGATAGCAGCCCAGGGTGCGGAAGCGGATGGATTTCATCATCGGCTTCTCGCCTTCCTTTAGGGGCATGCGATCGTCGTCCACCATGATCAGCGTGCCGTCCCGCTCAACCACGGGGCGCACAGCGGAGTAGTACAGGGGAACAATTTCGATGTTTTCAAGATAGATGTACTGCCAGATATCCAGCTCGGTCCAGTTGGACAGCGGGAATACGCGGATGCTTTCACCCTTGTTGATCTTGCCGTTGTAGGTATTCCAGAGCTCCGGCCGCTGGTTCTTCGGATCCCAGCGGTGGTATTCGTCACGGAAGGAATACACCCGCTCCTTGGCGCGGGATTTTTCTTCATCCCGACGTGCACCACCGAACGCGGCATCAAACTTGTACTTGTCCAGGGCCTGCTTGAGGGCCTGGGTTTTCATCACATCGGTGTGCTTGGCGCTGCCGTGGGTGAACGGGCCGATACCCTGCTTGATGCCGTCTTCATTCTTGTGAACGATCAGGTCGAGGCCGTATTCCTTCACCTTGCGGTCACGGAAATCGATCATGTCCCGGAACTTCCAGGTGGTGTCTACGTGCATCAGGGGAAATGGTGGCGTGCCCGGATAGAACGCCTTGCGCGCCAGATGCAGCATGACCGCGGAGTCTTTGCCGATGGAGTAGAGCATCACCGGGTTGTCGAACTCAGCCGCCACCTCCCGGATGATGTGGATGCTTTCAGCTTCCAGCTGCTTGAGATGGGTCAGATTGTATGTGGTCATCGTACTCTGTTGCCGCCTTGCGTGCCTAATGGGCTTTGCGTGTGAATAGCGCAACTATAACAGAGGCAATTAGGGTATAAGAAGGTGTCCAACTAGAGTTTGGTGCTATAAGAATATATCGGGAGCATGTTCGCGGTTCTATGAAACGAGAGCCGGAACCTCAGGACAGGGATGCAGAAGACGACAGCAGGGTGCTGACGTACCGGTCCACGTAATCGTACCCGTTCCCTTCGAACTCGGCGAACTGGATGCCCACCTGATACTCGTCCCGCGCAATGCGGCGCATGTGAACGATGTTGCCATCAGCAATCACAGACACAGGTTGAGTCGCCACAACGGGTACGGAGAACCGCGCTTTGACCGGAATCCAGCTGCCCGGAACCGGGGCTTTCTGGCCGGGTACCAGTTCTTTCACCAGCTTCTGGCTGCATGAAATCATCAGGCCGGTACGGGAGAGGTTTGAAATCTTGCAGTCGAGACAGCTGCCGTCGTTTCTCTCGATCGTGACTCGAGTCGAGACATCGACACGTTGTTGATTGCGAAGGTTCGGTTTTACGGCAACTGTTTTCATTCTGACTCTTCTGATTCGGTCGATTTCAGCTATAACCAACTGAAAGTTTAGTTGTTTAATTAGTGATCAGCAAGACGCCTGTCGCTGTTAGTGTCAGTTTTATGAAGAATTTGTGAACGTGCCGTCAAAAATGTGAGTCTGCCTCCGCCAAATGCGTACATCCCGATGCCGCTTTTCCCGCGGTTTTGCTTCAGGCCCCCGGCCGGCTGAGGTAAACTGTCGGCTTTAATTCACCAGTGGGCGCCACGCCCCAGGAATTCGACAGCGTTTATGACAGATCACCCCCAAATCCCAGTCACCGGCAACGGCAAAGTCGGCTTCATCAGCCTTGGGTGCCCCAAAGCCCTGGTCGATTCCGAGCGGATCCTCACCCAGCTGAGACTCGACGGCTACGACGTTGTGCCAACCTACAATGACGCGGACATCGTGGTGGTGAACACCTGCGGGTTCATAGACGCGGCCAAGCAGGAATCCCTGGACGCCATCGGTGAGGCCATCAACGAAAACGGCAAGGTGATCGTCACCGGCTGCATGGGTGTTGAGGCAGACAAGATCCGCGAGACCCATCCCGGAGTTCTGGCGGTGTCCGGCCCCCATGCTTATGAAGAGGTAGTTGGTGCGGTGCACCAGTTCGTGCCGCCCAGGCGCGAGCACGACCCGTTCACTGATCTGGTTCCGCCCCAGGGCGTGAAACTGACCCCGCGGCACTATGCCTACCTCAAGATTTCCGAGGGCTGCAATCACCGTTGCACGTTTTGCATCATCCCGTCCATGCGCGGCGATCTGGTTAGCCGCCCGATCGGTGATGTCATGGACGAGGCCCAGCGCCTGGTGGATGCCGGGGTGAAAGAGCTGCTGGTGATCTCCCAGGACACCTCAGCCTACGGCGTGGACACCAAATACCGCACCGGCTTCTGGCAGGGCCGGCCGCTGAAAACCAAAATGCAGTCACTGTGTGAAGCACTGGGCGAAATGGGCGTGTGGGTGCGGCTGCACTACGTTTACCCGTATCCCCACGTGGACGATGTGATTCCGCTGATGGCAGAAGGCAAGATCCTGCCGTACCTGGACATCCCGTTCCAGCACGCCAGCCCGAAAGTGCTCAAGGCCATGAAACGCCCGGCCCACGACAGCAAGACCCTGGAGCGCATCCGCAAGTGGCGCGAGATCTGCCCCGAGCTGACCATCCGCTCCACCTTCATCGTCGGCTTCCCCGGTGAGACCGAGGAAGACTTCCAGTATCTGCTGGACTGGTTGGACGAGGCGCAACTGGACCGCGTGGGCGCGTTCAAGTACAGCCCGGTGGAAGGCGCCAAGGCCAACGAGATCGAAGGTGCGGTGCCTGAGGAAGTAAAAGAAGAGCGCCTGGCCCGGTTTATGGAGAAGCAGGCCGAGATTTCAGCCGCTCGCCTGCAGGCCAAGATTGGCAAGACCATCGATGTGCTGATTGACGAGGTGGACGAAGAGGGTGCCATTGGCCGCTCCAAGGCGGATGCGCCGGAGATTGACGGCATGGTCTACCTGAACGACGAGACTGACCTGGTGCCTGGGCAGATGGTTCAGGTGGTTGTTGAGCATGCTGATGAGCATGATCTTTGGGGTCGGCTTCTGTGATTGGCGTTCGAGTCTGGCCCTAGCCTGTTTGCTTTGGGGAGGGGTGTGTTTGCTGCCCCTTCCCAAAAACCGCTCCTTCGGCACGTCCGTGTGACGCTTCTCTCCGGCCATCCATGGCCTCCGAAATTTTTGGGAAGGGGCAGCAAACACATCCTTCGGTCATCGCAGATATAGTCAGAACCACACAGCGTAGGTCGGATTAGCGCAGCGTAATCCGACAAATTTTGATGAACATTGTTCAGCGTCGGATTACGCTTCGCTAATCCGACCTACGGTGAACTTGTTCTTTGGCGTTATCGCGGAGCTCGAAGGCCTTGTCGGGTGGTGCCTCCCAAAAATTTGCGGAGCCAGGGATGGCGGAGCAGAAGCGCCACATGGATGTGCCGAAGGAGCGGTTTTTGGGAGGCACCACCCGCCAAGGCCCTCCCGCAAAACAAGCAGGCTGGGTCCGTGCCGTGAAGGCAAGACCCAGGGCTAGTCCTTACCCCCCGAGCTTCTTAACAAGAATCTCGTTAAACAGCTTCGGGTTCCCCTGGCCCTTGGACGCCTTCATCAGCGGCCCCATAAAGCCACCAAGCATCTTCTTGCGCTTCTTGGGGTCTTCCTCGTTCTGGTATTGAGTCACCTGATCCGGCATGCCGGCCAGTACCTCGTCAACCATCGACTCCAGCGCCCCGGTGTCAGACACCTGCTTCAGACCCTTGGCGTCGATGATGGCGTCAACGTTGTCGTTCTCGCCGGACCATAGCGCTTCAAACACCTTCTTTGCGCCGGCGGAAGAAATCGTGTTGTCGGCGATGCGCACCACCAGGTCGCCCAACTGAGCGCCGGTGATGGGGGATTCAGCGACGGATTTTTCCTCGGCATTCAGGCGTGCCGAGAATTCACCCTGAATCCAGTTGGCCGTCAGCTTGGCGTCTTTACCGTGGCTGACCGCTTCCT
>JAEPMM010000435.1 GCA_017643965.1 Marinobacter sp. | reverse complement strand
TCACTTGCACTCAGTAATGTCATGATTATTTCGTTCTCATGGAATCAGAAAGAGGTGCAGCTCAGGCGCTGATCAGATCGGCCGCGCTACCAACCACCGGAGGCGCCGCCACCACCGAAACCGCCTCCGCCGCCGCCAAAGCCGCCACCACCGAAGCCACCGCCACCACGGCCGCCCATCATCGCGCCGGCCGCGAGACCGCCCAACAGCGCACTGCGCCCACGCCCGCCGCCCATGCCGCCAAAAAATGACAGGATCACGATGGCAAAGAACAGAATGGCTAGGGCCGGATGCGGCTTATCATCGCGGCTGTCCGAGCGGGACTGCGGAACCGCCAGTGGCTTGCCCCCCAGCACCTCCAACATCGCTTCAGCGCCGTTAACAATGCCACTGGGGATGTCACCGGCGCGGAATGCCGGGGTGATCACCTGGTTGATTATGGTCGCCGAGGCGGCGTCAGTCAGACGCCCCTCCAGCCCGTAACCCACTTCTATGCGGATTCGGCGCTCCTCTTCCGCCACAATCAACAGGGCACCGTTATCCTCGCCCGCCTGACCAATGCCCCAGTGGCGACCGAGCTGATAGCCGAACTCCTCAATGGGGCGACCCTGCAGGTTCGGCATGGTCACCACCACCACCTGTTCGGTGGTGGCCTGCTCGTGGGCCGCCAACATCTCATTGAGCCGGCTTTCAACCCGAGCCGGCAGCATCTTGGCGTTGTCCACCACCCTGCCCGTGAGTTCCGGGAAATCCGGACCTGACTGCGCCGACCCGTGGGCTGGCATCAGCGCAGCCAGCACGGCAATCACACCTACCCGACAGACTCTCAGAAACATCAGAATTCCACCTGTGGCGGGTTTTCGGCGTCCGGACTTGTGGCCTCGAAATTGGCCCGCAATTCCAGATCACTGTAGAGGAAGCTGTGCCAGAGACGGCCCGGGAATGTCCGAATTTCCGTGTTGTACCGCTCCACCGCCTGAATAAAGTCACGGCGCGCCACGGCAATGCGATTCTCGGTGCCCTCCATCTGCGACTGCAACGCCAGGAAGTTCTGGTTGGACTTCAAATCCGGATACCGCTCAGACACCGCCATCAGCCGGCTCAGGGCGCTGCTCAGCTCGCCCTGCGCCTGCTGGAACTGCTGTAACCTCTTCGGATCGTTCAGGATGCTCTCATCCACCTGAATAGAGGTTGCGCGGGATCTCGCCTCGATGACCGCGGTCAGGGTTTCCCGTTCCTGGGTGGCAAAGCCCTTGACTGTTTCCACCAGGTTCGGCACCAGATCGGCCCGGCGCTGATACTGGTTCTCTACCTGCGACCAGGCCGCCTTGACCTGTTCATCGTAGGTGGGGATATTGTTGATACCGCAGCCTGTCAGCAGCAGCGCCAGCAAAGCAAGAACCGAAAGCCGCACGCCTGCGCGGCGGGGCAAGAAGGCAGGACTGTTCACTATGGTGTCTCCGTTCCCTGAAAGTGGGTAAATCCACGTTTGTTGACGTAAGAACGTTAACACAACGGCGCTTTCAAGTGGGGCTATCTGAGGGCCGTCATTCAATCCGGGGAGGATCTGTCATGCTGCGAAGCGGTCTTGTTTTCACCGTGCTGGCTCTGGTTGGCTGCCAGTCGCTGCCATCCGCCGAGGAAGGGCGGGCCAGGGACGTGTTTTTTGTGGCGAGCGAGAACTGCCTGTTAACCTACATCGAGGATCAGAACCGCCTGCACCTTGGGCCCTGCCTGACCATTACCGCCGTCAACGGTCAACCGCCGGCCGTGCGCCCCGACGGGTTTATCGAACTGCCGGTTGGCGAACGCACAGAGCTGGCGCTGGACTGCAAACACCGCCACCAGGACGGAACCTTTCATGCACAGCGCCGCGCTGGCACATCCCTTGTCCTGTCAGCGGAGCGGTTTACCGAACCCGGCCAGCGCTGGTACCCCGGCATCCGCACTGCCGGTCCTGATGCCATTCACCAGCGTGCCACCGATTGCATACCGACATTATCTCGCGCCGCGCAACCGGGAGCGTCCGTCAACGGGCGGTAACCCGCAAGAGCCGGCCCCGGGGGCTGTCCGTCAGCAGGTAGATGGCGCCCTCCGGACCGGTCCTGACATCGCGGATGCGTTCATCCAGTTCACCAAACAGCGTTTCCATGTCCACCGCGCCATCGTCCGCCAGCACCACCCGATGCACACTCCTGTCAGCCAACGCCCCGACCAGCAGATTGCCTTGCCAATCCGGAAACTGGTCCCCGCGAACCAGCGCAAAGCCGGAGGGCGCGATTGAGGGCGTCCAGTGCAGGGCCGGGGATTCCATACCCTCGTATTCGGTGTAGGGCGTGACCCGTGCGCCGGTGTAATCCAGGCCCAGAGAGACCACCGGCCAGCCATAATTCTTGCCCGGCTCGATCACATTGATCTCATCACCCCCCCTGGGGCCATGTTCGTGGGCAATCAGGCGGTTGGACTCGCGGTCGAAGACCAGACCCTGCACATTGCGATGTCCGTAACTGTAGATTTCCGGCAGGGCACCCGGCCGGTTAACGAAGGGATTAGCCTGCGGTGCCGAGCCATCCCGGTTGATGCGTACGATGGTTCCGATGTGACTGGTCAGTTTCTGGGCCTCTTCCCGGTAATCAAAGCCATCGCCGAGGCTCAGCACCAGTGATCCATCCGGCAACCACACCATTCGCCCCCCGTAATGGGCGTCGCCCTCCTTGCCGGGGCGGGCCC
>JAEPMM010000370.1 GCA_017643965.1 Marinobacter sp. | reverse complement strand
TGTCAAAGCCCTTCGCCATGGTGCCAAGTTCGTTGGCACTGGTGGAATTGAAACGGGCGGTGAGGTCCCCCTCCCCCTCGGCGATCGCGTTAATAGCATCATTCATTTTCTGCAGCAGCTTGGCAATAACGAACTGGATCAACAGCGCAAGACAGACAATGATCACAAGGCCCGCCACCGTAATCAGCAACACCGCGCGCAGGGCCTGTGCCCAGACCAGGTCCGACACTTCACTGTTGGCGTAACCGGTGACCACACCGTAGCCCCAGGGCTCGAATTCAGTCTTTTCCAGCTGCCAGTCTTCGGGGGTGGTTTCCAGGATCTCCGCGATCTGCTCCGTTTTATAGACATCAGAGTGCATGCGCAGCCTGCCCTGATCATCCACCAGCCCTACAAAGCCGTTGTCCAGCAGGCGCGCGGAGGCAATGGCGCTGCTCAGTTCCGACAAATCCGCGGAATAGCCCACATACCAGATCCCCACCACCTCATTGGCCTGATTCCGCATCGGCCGATAGGCGGTCAGGTAGGGGTTGCCGAGAATCTCGACCTGCCCGAAGTAGTCTTCGCCACGCAAAATGGCCTTGCCGGCCGCACCGTCAAGATTCAGCTTGGTGCCGGTGGCCCGTGAGCCATCCTGCTTCTTGACGTTGGTCGACACCCGAACAAAGTCCCGCCCGTCTTTCACGAACAGGGTGGCGGTTCCCCCCATGATCGCGGTAACGCCATCCACCAGATCGTAGTTGTTGTTGATCCGTGTGTTACCCAGGTACAGCGCCGGTGTCACGTTGCCCGCGACCGGTTCGCTGCCGTCTATCAGCGGCGACCCGAGCTGTGCACCGCGCTCGGTCATCAGGCTCAGCGAGCTTTTGACCCGCTCCGCCATCAGCTGGTCGGTTATACCCAGGATTCTCAGCACGCCATCCTTCATTGCGTTTTTCGGGTCGACGACGTCCGTCTTGATGACGTTTCGTGTTTCCCAAGCGATAAAAGCGCTGGCAATCGTCATGATCACAACGAGCAGGATTGAAACCGCAGTAATGAACAGATTTCGAATAGTCACGTTGACTCCCGGGGAGAAGTGAAATGATTGTAGTGAAGTTATCGGCACGGCCAGGAATATATGAAGAAAATGATGGAAAAATAATCGGCGGGTTCGGCAGGGGGGCATGAACCAAACCGAAGCCATTCCGTATGCTTAGGCATCTGGGAGTACTCGCATGCAAATTTTCTGGCTCAAACGCAATCTCCGGCTGCAGGATTCGGTGCCTTTTTTTCTCAGCATGAAAGCCTCCCGATCTTATGGGAAAGTGCTGCCGCTCTACGTTCATGAACCCGGCCTGATTGCGCAGCCGGATGTTTCCCGCCAACACCAGGCGTTCATTTCTGAAACGCTTGTAGAACTCTCTACTGAATTTGAAGCACTGGGTGGCCAGTTGTTGCAAGCCATTGGCGAAACGGTGTCCGTACTGGAGAGAATCCACCGGTGCAGTCCGATCACTCGAATCTGCACACACTGCGAGACCACCCAGAACGCTCAGTACGAGCGGGATATCGCCGTCCGGGCCTGGTGCCGGGAAAAAGAGATTGAACTGATGGAGGTCGAGCAGAATGGGGTTGCCCGCGGCAAACAGTCGCTCGAGGCCTTTGCCGAGTACTTCTCGCGCGCCATCGGGAACTCGCTGAAAGACCCCACCGGAGCGGACCTTTCACAGCGATTTGCACGTTTGCCCTTTACATCCTGCGCCATCAGCGACATTCCCCTGGCCGCCGGTGCCGACAAACCCGGTCGACAGCGTGGTGGGCGCCAGGCCGGTCAGGACATCCTCAACAACTTTTTCAATGTCCGGAACCTGAGCCGATACCCGTCGCGGATTTCCAGCCCCAACACAGCCTGGGCAAGCTGCTCACGGGTGTCGACCTACCTTGCTTATGGCATCGTCTCGGATCGCGAGGTCTTCCAGGCGGTGGATCGAGTGGTCTCCATCGGTCACGGCACGCTGACAGCGCCGGAGTTCGCTCGTTTACAAAATCGGGCCCGGTTCTTCCTCGACCGCCTGAACTGGCGCAGGCAATACCTTCAGGTGTTCGAATCCCATCCCCATGTGGAAACCCGATGCATGCTCCCGCAGTTCGACGGCGTCCGCGAAGCAGAGTTTGATGAAGGGCTGTTCCTCGCCTGGTCAACCGGCCGCACCGGCATACCTTATATCGACGCCGCCATGCGATGTCTGCGAGATTGCGGCTGGATCAATATGCGACTCCGAGCGACGTTGGTGTCCTTCGCGACGATGAATTGTTGGCTGCCAACTCATCGGGTTGCACAGCTTCTTGCCACTGAGTTCCTTGATTACGAGCCGGGCATTCACCACGTCATTCACCAGATAGTGTCGGGAACCTCTGATTTCCAGGCGCTCATGATTTACGACCCGATGAAACAGGCGCGCGATCATGACCCCCAGGGGCAATTTATTCGCCGCTGGGTGCCGGAACTCGCCGACTTGAGCGGCGCTGAAGTACACGAACTAGCCCGGACAGCGGGCTGCCATTCCCGGATAGCAGAGGACCTTGGGCATGGGCCGTACCCGGCCCCCGTAGTTGACTGCAAGTTGACCGCGAAATCCGCCAAGAGTCGGATTCATGCCCTCAAAAACGGCTTTCCAGACCCAGGCCGTGATTCTGGTGGTGCTAATACAAGCTCGCCGCAATTAGGACTGATCTGAATACGCCCGGATGCCCGCGTCACTGCACTCATTTCAATACGTCCAGCTGTTTCTCACCCAGGTCCACGTCCACAAAGTGTTCCTGCCTGTCGTCGACCAGGGGAATGAATTCGTCAGGGCATGGTTGGCCGTCCAACATGATCCGCCCGCCCTGGCCCGGAGACTCACCCTGGCAGCGTACGGTGATGTGGTAGACCGTATCGCGAAAACGATAGTGCACTTTGTAGCTGTCCCACTGCGCCGGAACGCAGGGCGTTATTCGCAGGCGGTCCACCTCCAGCTGCACTCCCAGCAGTGTTTCCAAAGTCAGCCGGTACATCCAGCCGGCGGCGCCGGTGTACCAGGTCCAGCCACCGCGGCCGGTGTGGGGCGTCACGCCGTAGATGTCGGCGCACATGACGTAGGGCTCGACCTTGTAGCGTTCGATGGCCTCGGGCGTATTGCCATGGTTGACCGGGTTGAGCATGGCGTAGAATTCCCATGCCCGGCGGGCGTCCCCAAGCATGGCAAAGGCCATGGTGGTCCAGATCGCCGCGTGGGTGTATTGCCCGCCGTTCTCCCGCACGCCGGGGATATAGCCCTTGATGTAACCGGGTTCCAGGTCGGAGGTGTCAAAGGGTGGATCAAGCAGCTGGATGATCTGTTTGTCCCGCCGCACCAGGTGTTTGTCCACCGCCCTCATGGCCTCCCGGGCACGCAGCGCATCGCCGCTCCCGGAGATAACCGCCCAGCTCTGGCTGATGGAATCAATCCGGCACTCCTCGTTGATACTGGAGCCCAACTGAGTGCCGTCATCAAACCAGGCACGCCGGTACCAGGCAGCGTCCCAGGCCTCGGCTTCAATGTTACTGCGCAGTTGAGCGGATTGGG
>JAEPMM010000041.1 GCA_017643965.1 Marinobacter sp. | reverse complement strand
GCTGCTGTTTAATCAACCCTTTGGCTTTACCGCGCTGCTGGGGCTGATTGGCCTGGGCGGCATCCTGATGCGAAATACCATGATTCTGACGCAGCAGGTGCAGGACAACTTCAAAGCAAGGATGGCTGCCCGGGAAGCCGTTGTCGAGGCGGCAGTCCAGCGTGCCCGACCCGTGGTACTCACCGCCCTGGCGGCCGTTCTGGCGTTTGTTCCTCTGACCTTTGACCTGTTCTGGGGGCCGCTGGCTTATGTCCTTATCGGTGGCGTGGCGGTCGGCACCCTGATCACGCTATTGTTTGTGCCGGCGCTTTATGCTCTTTGGTTTCGCTTACAGATGTAAGATTGAGGTAGGTTTGCATGAGCGCCAATTTTGTTAGCAATTACAACTGACTTAAGTCTTCCAGGAAGGTGATTGAGTTCTGAAATAACCCTTACACACGACCTGTTTTGCCGACAACACAAGAACCGGTAAAGTCAGGTGTTGAAGCAGCCAGGAGAGTCGTCGAAGTGGCCAGTAGGCACGGACGTCTAAGTTTTGACAGCATTAACGGTTTTTCCAGCATAGCGGCTGCGCCGTCGGGGCGCAGCACGATGTGAAGGTTGGGTTGGGTTGGGTCGGTTTTGGAATCAGGACTCGGTAGAGTTTCGGTACCCGGCCATCATTGCCATCATCCAGCCCGGGTACTCCTCGGGCAGGCGGCTGACTTCATCCAGGGCTATCAGTTCATCGTCGGACAAGCGGATTTGGGCCGCGCGGATATTGTCCCTGAGCTGCTCGGGCCGCTTGGCGCCAACGATGATGCTGGTCACAGGCTTCTGGTGTAGCAGCCATGACAGGGCAATCTGTGCCACATTGACCGGTTCGCCGTCGATCTGTTTGCCATCGGCAATCTCCCGCATAACCTTGATGACTTCGCTGCCCCGCTCGCGGTTGACGGGTGGAAAGTCAAACTTGGCGCGCCGGTTTTCTTCGGAAACGTCCGGCCCCTCGTATTTACCGGACAGGTAACCCCCGGCCAGTGGGCTCCACACCATCAGACCAACGTTCTCAGATTTCAGCATCGGAATAATATCCCGCTCCAGATCGCGACCTACGAGGGTGTAGTAGGCTTGCATGGATATGATCGGGCACAGGTTGCGGGCCCGGGTGATGCCGATGGCTTTCATCACTTGCCAGGCGGCCCAGTTGGACAGGCCCACGTAACGCACATGGCCTTGCTGCACCAGGGTGTTCAGTGCCTCCAGAGTTTCCTCGATCGGCGTGGCCGGGTCAAAACCGTGGATCTGGTACAGGTCAATATAATCCGTTTGCAGGCGCGCCAGGCTCGCCTTGCATTCGCTCATTATATGGCCGCGGGAAGCACCACGGGCATTGGGGCTTGCGCCCATGGGGCCGAGCACCTTGGTCGCCAGCACCACATCTTCGCGGCGAACGCCGAGATTCTTCAGGGACTGGCCGACGATGCGCTCACTGGCGCCGAAACCATAGATGTTGGCGGTATCGATAAAGTTGACCCCCGCCTCCAGGGCGATCTTCACGAGTTCGTCGGCCTGTTCCTGCTGCAACTGGCCGATCAGGCCCCAGATGTCCTCATCGCCGCCGAAGGTCATGGTGCCCAGGCACAGTTCGGATACGAACAGCCCCGAGTTGCCCAGCGACTTGTAGCCTGGACGATTGTCTCCATCGAACAGTGGTAAACTCTCAGTTGCCATGTTGCACCTCATCATGCTTTTCGGTTGGTGTTCCAGAATTCACTGTAAATACTGCCGGTTTCGGTTTGTTTGCACTCGCTTGTGTTACTGGGTGAAGATGGCCTTGTAGAAACGCATGGTGCCATCCCAGGAACGGCTGGCAGCCTCTTCATCATAACCAACCGGCATGCCGAACTCCTCGGCGATCTTGTCGGCGCCTGGGTTGGTGAATGAGTGCAGTACTCCGGGAAAGCTCACCAGTGTCAGGTCGACTTCGGCATCCTGCATCTCCTTGACCAGGCCCGCGACCTGATCCGAGGGGACCAGCTTGTCGGCACCGCCGGTGTACACCTGGATCCTGGCTTTCACGGACTCGGGTTCAGCCGTGAGGGGGCTGCCGAGCGCGCCGTGGAAGCTGACAACGCCGTCCAGATCGACGCCCATGCGCGCCATGTTGAGAACCACGGCGCCGCCAAAACAATAACCCTGTGCCGCAATTCGGGACGCATCAACACTTTCGTGGTTCTTCAGGATGTCCATCGCCTTCATGAAGCGCGCCTTGACCTGACTCATGTCCCGAGTGGCTTCCTGCATGAACTTCTGGGCGGTATCGGGATGGTCGGCTTGTTTGCCAGAGCCATACATATCCAGCGCAAACGCCGTATAGCCGGCCGAGGCAAGTCGTTCTGCCTGATTCCGGGCAAATTCATTGTGCCCCCACCATTCATGGACCACCAGAACCCCCGGACGCTTTTGCCCGAATTCATCATCCCAGGCCATGTAGCCGGTGAAGGTCTCGTCGCCGACTTGATACTCGATGGTTCTGGTTTGCGTTTCTGCCAGTACCTGCGTACTTGCAACAGTGAGTGACAGCGTGGCTGCTGCCAGTGCTGTTTTCAGGGTGCTCATCATCTGTTTGCTCCTTTTCGCTCGTTATGAGTCAATTTGCGTAGCGATTCTGTACATCAAAGCGCGATTCCTGTCCCGTCGTTACTGGCAGCGGGCGCGCAGCAGTCGCGTTGCGGCATCAAACACGGCGAGGTCTTCTTCGGTGCGCGCGGCAAGGTGGGCCCCTTCCAGCATCGCCAGGGTCGCCTGCGCTTCATCGGCGGGACCCAGGATGGCCGAGACGGATCCATCCCTTTGTCCCAGTTCAAACGTTGCCGTAATCCACTGCAGAACCATTGCGCGAACGGCGCCGACTCTGGCAATAACGGTGTCGGACAGGCTTTCGCGGCAGGTCGAAAAGGCAACGCACAGACACACGGTCTGGCCATCATGCAACGCCCCGCGGTACAGGGCAATGAGTGCCTTGAGGCGCGCGCCAGCGCTGGCATGGGCTGCGTCTATCTCGGTCAGACCCTGCTGCAGACTGGTCTGATAGCGCTCGATCAAGGCTTCGGAGAGCTTCGCCTTGGTGGGGAAATGATAATGGATCGAGGCCTTTCGAATGCCGATGGCCTCGGCCAGATCCGCGTAGCTGAACCCGTCAAAGCCCCGTGACCGGACGGTGTGCTCGGCAAGATCCATCAGGGCTGTTCTGGTATCACGGTTCATGGTTGTTCACCTGTCTGCCTTTTCAATCCCGCTATTGCCGGGCTTATACCCTCGGTGCCCCGGCAAATCGCAGGTGCCCCGTTTTCATCCAGATCTTGGCGCCGTCGTCCCCGGCCGTCACGGACAACCTGTGTCCTTCAGGGAGGCGCAGCCAGTCATGCCTGGCCAGCACCTCGCCATCCCTGATAGCCGAACCTTCGACCACCAGCAGTTCGATTCCGCCGGGCGCCTCAGAGGTCAGTGTCGCCCCCGCATCGAGCTGGCTGTAGGTCACGATCTCACGATCGTCCTCATGCAGCTTTGCGGTGGCAACGCCGCCCACTGGGGCGCCCAGCTCGGCCTCCATATTCTTGCTGAACTGGGTGCGGTCGGCCAGGTCGAACTGCCACAGTTTCACAAATATCGTACAGCCCGTTTCAGAGCCCGGAATATGTGACGTGGTTGGGGGGTTGCGCACGTAGGTGCCAGCAGGGAAGTCACCGTGCTCGTCCTGGAACACGCCATCGAGTACGATGAATTCTTCTCCACCGGTATGGGTATGCGCCGAGAAATGACTGCCCGGCGCATAACGCACGATGGTCGTGGCGCGGGCAACTTCGTCCCCGATCCGGTCCAGCATGCGCCGCTCCACCCCTTTCATGGGCGAGGGCTGCCATTCAATCTGGTCGGAATGCATAACCACCGGTTTGGAGAAATCTGCATTAATCTCCATGATATTCCTCCCTTTTGTGCCCTTCATGTTTTCAGCGCTTGCATTAAATCCGAAGGTTTCGGATTACCCGGCAATTGAAGGACGGGCTGCGACTTTTGCGCGCCAGGCCTGGAGATTGGTCAGAGACTCGGGAATGTCAACCTTCGCGAAATCCGCAAACCCCAGGCCGGCAAAGGCGGTGATGTCTGCGACCGAGAAGCTGTCGCCTGCGAGAAACTCGTTGTCCGCCAGAACGCTGTCAAGGTAGGCCATGGTTGCGCTGGCAATTTCTTTCTGTTTATTACCCCACTCAGCGCATTGCCAGGTTTCCAGATCCGGACCAAGCCCCGGGGTCGCGTGGTGGAAATAGGCACCCACGGCGTTCATCAGACCGTTTTCTGCCCGCAGATTCATCATTGCGATACGGGCACGCTCCGCTGGGGTTGTACCCATAAGGGACGGACCATCAAAGACGCCGTCGATATATTCGGTGATGGCATTGCACTGGGCGATGCAGGTGCCGTCGTCAAGTTCCAGCATGGGCACGGTGGCATCCGGGTTTTTCGTCTTGAACGCCTCGGAACGGTGCTCGCCGCCCATGACATCGACCGGGACGAATTCCACCTGGTTTGTTGCGCCTTTTTCTGCCAGAGCGATGCGAACGCGGAGCGGGTTCGGGAAGCCTTCGATATCGTAGATTTTCATTGATTGCCTCTGTTGGTCATTAAACATGCGCCAATTAATCTACCTATTAGTAGGTAGATGTGCAAGAGGCAATTTGATTGTTCTGCTTTTCTTTGCGCTGTTGACAAGACATTCCAAACGCCAAGAACAGCCCGGGCCTTCTTGCAGTACATAGCCAAACCAAAAAGCCAGCTTCTCAGTTAGACGATTTGATAAATATCGAAGTGTTTTTGTTGAAAGAAGCGTGTGCGAAAGAGCAGCCGTGAATGTTCGCTTATGTTTAAATTGCGTCCCCTGCTAACAAGGCTTGTTGCTTGCCTCCAATCTTTCCGTTCCAGTGAGACTATTCCGAACTCCGGGTCGGACGCCGAAGTGCGCAGGATCTGGCGCACTCCTCTCACTAAGTTACTGAATCATTGGCCAGCGGTGGTAATATAAGCCATGCCTCATCGCGCCCACTTATTCTCGCTTCGCCTGGCCCACGCTTTCAGATCCGCATGTCTGGATGAACCCTACGGCCGCCAGCGTTTTTTCCGCGATGTTCTGGCGGGCATTACTGTTGGAGTTATTGCTATACCACTGGCCATGGCGTTGGCTATCGCCAGTGGCGTTGCACCCCAGTACGGACTTTACACTGCGATCATTGCCGGCTTTGTCGTAGCGCTGACCGGTGGCAGTCGGCTCAGTATCTCCGGCCCGACGGCAGCGTTTGTCGTCATTCTCTACCCTGTCGCCCAGTCGTATGGGCTCGGAGGCCTGCTACTCGCCACACTGATGTCGGGCATCCTTCTTATTTTGATGGCCTTTATGCGGCTGGGCCGATTTATCGAGTATATCCCTGAATCTGTCACACTCGGTTTTACCGGTGGCATTGCCGTGGTCATGGTGACTTTGCAGATCAAGGATTTTGTTGGCCTGAACACAGACACCATGCCCGAGCATTACTGGGACAAGCTCGTCGCTCTTGGTCAGGCAATGCCTCAGATTGATCCCGTCAGCACGTCAGTTGCTGTCACAACGCTGGCGGTCATGCTGGTATGGCCACGTCTTAAAACGCCGGTGCCGCCACACTTACCAGCGGTGATCATCGGCAGTTTTCTTGTTCTTATGCTCAATGCCAACGGCGCCACCGTTGGTTGATACGATCGGCACCCGCTTTAGTTATCGTTTACCAGATGGCAGTCAGGGTGCGGGCATTCCGCCATTCCTGCCGGAGCTCGCCTGGCCCTGGAGCCGCGATGACGCAGGCGGCAACCCGCTCGGACTGAGCTGGTCCCTGGTTGCAGAGTTGCTGCCTGCAGCGTTCGCCATAGCCATGCTGGGGGCGGTTGAATCACTGCTTTGCGCCGTGGTTCTCGATGGCATGACGGGCAAACGGCACAGTGCGAACAGTGAATTACTGGGTCAGGGTATCGGTAAATTCGTCACGCCTTTTTTTGGCGGAATTACCGCTACGGCCGCCCTCGCCCGTTCAGCCGCTAACTACAAAGCCGGTGCAGAAAGCCCTGTTGCCGGAATGGTTCATGCGTTGGTGGTATTGCTGGCGCTGGTAGCGCTGGCTCCGATGTTGGCTTATCTGCCAATGCCCGCCATGGCGGCCTTACTTGTCATGATCGCCTGGAACATGAGCGAAGCCCCCAAAGCTCTGCATCTGATCAAAACCGCTCCCCGGGGCGATATCATCGTGTTTGTCACCTGTTTTACCCTGACGGTTGCCCTGGACATGGTCATTGCCATCACCGCGGGCATACTACTGGCTGCTGTACTGTTTATGCGAGAAATTGCGCAGATGACGCGATTGACCGATATCACTCACAGCAAACGCGTTACTCCGGCGGGAATACCCCCGGGCTGGCAGGTTTTCAAGATCAATGGTCCGCTGTTTTTTGCCGCCGCCGATCGTATTTTCGGCGAACTCGCCCTGCTTTCCCGAAATGCCCGGGGGTTCATACTGTACCTGGATGGCGTCACGATTCTGGATGCGGGCGGTCTTGCTGCCTTGAACAAGCTGATCGATACCTGTCAGAGCGATGGAACGCAGATCATCCTGGCGGACCTGCAGTTCCAGCCGCTGAGAACCCTGGCTCGAGCACAAATCCAGCCGATCGAGGGTGTTCTGTCATTTTCCAGCACGCTGGAAGAAGGGCTGGACACGTTGCGCAGAGGGTAGATCATCCCTATCACGACGAACAGCTATAGTGAGAAGACCCACCAACCTCAAAGAGCTCCGGCGGCTTTAGCCTGTAGTATTTCTTCTCTACCTCCTCCGATTGCTCGGCGTATGGCCGCGTCATAACATCCTGCAGTTCTCGCAGCAGGGCGTAATTTCCCGCTGACGCTTCCTGATAATCAGGAACAACGAACCACTCCCTCAAACTGAACTTCGGATTGATCAGCTTCATCTGGCTGGAAAGCTCCTCACGCGTTCCAGGTCGCGTGAGCGATTGCCAGCGTGTGAGCCACGCTGCCCAGCGTTTGTCCAGGCTTTCGGGTTCAGCGACACAGGCCTTACTTTCATAGAAGCTCTTCCTGAGTGGCTCAATGTCATCTGGCACCGACGAGAGTTCCCGAAAGAACATGGTGTAATCCACGGGTGTTTGCATCATCAGCTGTGCCAGCTCACGGAACAAAGCCTCGTCAAACGCATCAAGCCCAAGCTTGGCCGCCCACATCGTCTCCATTTGCAACTGCATCACCTGCGGGAATTCACTCTGAATCCCCTCCAGCTGCCGCAAAAACTCCTGATGCTCTATCAGTAATGGCCGGACCGCCGAACAGAACGAGTGGAAGTTGCGTTCGGCCGCCGCCGGTTGATTGAGGAAGGCGAAATGATGCCCGCCACCCGTCCAGGGTTGGAACTGCGGATCAAGCACATCGCAGAACCCGAAGGGTCCGTAGTCGAGGGTGAAGCCGCCGGCTGCACAGTTGTCGCTGTTAAAGTTGCCCTGGCAGTAGCCTACGCGGATCCAGTTCGCCACCAGTGACGTCAGTCGGCTGCGGAATTCACGTGCCAGCAACACCACTTTTTCGGCGGTAGCCAGTGACTGGTCGATGACGTCACCATACTCACGATCGATCAGGTGCAAGACGATCTTCTCGAGCTCCTCCATCGCCAGCGGATGTTCCTGCTTTCGGGCCCGACGACCAAAGAGCTCGAGCTGCCCGACCCGAATGAACGACGGCGCAACTCGGGTCGAGATGGCAACGGGTTCGGATACTAGGATATCGGGATCTATTGAGCGTGAACCCTCCGAATACCACGGTCGCCTGACTTGTTCGGTCTTTGATACGTAAAGACTCAGGGACCGTGACGTAGGTACGCCGAGTGCGTGCATATGCTCCTGGGCCAAAAACTCCCGCACACTGGACCTCAAAACGGCCCGGCCGTCCGCGCCTCGGCAGTAGGGTGTGCGCCCTGCCCCTTTTAACTGCATTTCCCAGCGCCGCCCATTGATGACAGCCTCGAGCACCGAAATAGCGCGACCATCACCGTAGCCGTTGCCGGTCTGGAACGGGCATTGCCGGTAGAATTCGTTGCCGTAGATGGATAGAGCGTAGCCGCACGCCCACCCGACGTTACGGAGAGGCTCTGGAACCCGAGATAAGTCGCCGGAGAACATCCGGACGAAGTCGCCGGACTGCGCCATGCTGTCGGCGAAGCCCAGTTCGCGAAACAGATCTTTACCGTGCGCGACGTATTCCGGGTTTTCGATGGGCGTGGGATTCACCGGAACATAGTGGCCCGAGAAGACCTGCCGTGGCGCATGGTCGGCCCCGTCGGCTTTCCCCTCCGGATCGCAGTTGAGCGTGTCCATGAGGGAATAGTCTGCCAGGGTTGCGAGAACGTCGAGGGTCGCGACAGTGTTAACCATTGGGTTTGCTGGCAAGGTCCTTCAGTGCCTCCATGGCTTCATCCGTTCGATCGCTGGGCACGAATATGTGGTCGTGATAGAACCCCGCGATGACGTTGGTGGTGATGCCGCGTTCGGCCAGCAGGCTGGTCACCACGGAGGTCAGCCCCAAGGCTTCGAGACTGGAGTGGCCCTCAAGGGTGATGCGGCGGAAAATCCTGTAGTAATCCAGGCCCTCGGCTTTGGCCTGCTCCAGCGGAATCACCAGAGTCAGACCTTCCAGTTCGGCGATGCTGACAATCGGCTTCAGCTTATCCAGTTCGCCGTACTTTGCGCGTGGCACGGTGCAGTAGACGTAGGTTGTCGAGTCCAGCCTTGGCGAGAGTTGCGTGATCAAATCCTGAAGAAACTGCGTTCGGTTCATCGCTGACTACCCTTTTAGCCGAATGGTATTAACGAAAGCATACAGCAAATCCAAGTGATTCTTCATGCTCACCCTGCCACGCGACCGATGGTGAGACGGATTGAGATCCTGCCGTCATGATCCTCAACGGTGCACGGGCAAGTTATCTAACCGAATTCGTGTACCCAACCTGCGCATCAATATATGGCCGACCGTAAGCCGGTCAAATGAACTTCTTCCTAAATTCATCATGTTAGAGACAAAAACCCTGGGTTGGCGCGATATCTGCTTACACTGGACTGCCGCCTGAGGAAGCTCTTCCCTTTCGCGGATCGCTGGTCATACAGAGCAAAGACGCTCATCGATTGGGGTAACGCCCGATCGATGGGCGTTTTTTTATGCCTACAAGAAAAATCGGGCCCCGGCACAGTGCTGAGAGGTTCTTACCGCTCGGAGACCACAGTTTTATCCCGAAAACTCTATGGACAACGAGGAATAATCATGAAAAAGCACTCTGTGTGGCTGCTGGGCGGCTCTCTCCTGCTGTCAACGACCGTTACGGCCGAGGATCACACCTTTCACGATGCGTTGAGCAGTGGCGTCGTTTCCGGCGATATCCGCCTGCGATACGAATCTGTTGAGCAGGACAATGCACTTAAAGACGCTGACGCACTGACCGTTCGGACCCGCTTGGGTTACAGAACCGGCAGCTATCACGGCCTTTCGGGGCTGCTGGAGTTTGAGGACTCGCGCACCGTTGCAGGCCTGGATGATTACAACGATACGCTGCGGAAAAACCCCAACTATTCAGTCATCGCAGACCCTGAAACAACGGAAGTGGATCAAGCCTATCTGCAGTACACCCGGGACGACGTGACCGCCAAGCTCGGTCGCCAGGTCATCACCTTCGAAAACCATCGGTTCGTGGGGCACGTTGGATGGCGCCAGGATCGACAGACCTTCGATGCGTTGCGCCTGACCTACGCCCCGGTCGCTGACCTGAGTGTGGATTACGCTTTTCTGAACCAGCGCAATCGGATTTTCGCGGAAACTGGCGATCTTGCCAGCAAGGATCATTTGCTGAACGTCGGCTACCAGACTCCGCTGGGCAAATTGAGCGGCTATGCCTATTTGCTGGAAGTGGATGAAGGTGCGGATAACTCCCTGGACACCTACGGCCTGCGCTACGCCGGAAAATACGGCGTGAGCGACGTTGACCTGATTTACGCGCTGGAATACGCCACCCAGGAATCGGAAGCCGCTACCAGTGATTTTGAAGCAGATTACTACAAGATTGAAGCTGGCGTTGCCGTTCAGAGCATTACCGTTGCCCTCGTCTATGAGGTGCTCGGTTCCGACGATGGCGTCTACGGCTTCTCCACGCCGCTGGCCACCTTGCACGCCCACAACGGCTGGGCTGACCAGTTCCTCGCTACACCGCCTGAAGGGCTGCAAGATGCCTCACTGACGGTCAGCGGACCACTCGCCGGGGGCAAATGGGCGGTGGCGTATCACGATTACAGCGCAGACGAGTCGTCAGCAGCGGTCGACGACCTGGGTGACGAATGGAACCTGGCTTATAACCGAGGTTTTGCGACTCATTACTCCGCCGGTATCAAGTACGCCACGCACGCCGCCGGCGACAGCGCAGCGGGTAAAGTGGATACCGACAAGTTGTGGCTGACGCTGGGCGCAACCTTCTGACGTTCTACGGGGATCAGCCGTTCCGCGTGGTCCCCTTTATTCCAAGGCGCTGGTTGACCGCATCACGAATCTCCCGATACCGGTCAGCGTTCTGCGTCAGCGTTTCCAGATCGTCCTCAGGGAAGATCTCTTTTCTCTTTGCCTGCGCGCTGTCTGAGGCGCACATCGCCGGCAACATCTGTTCGAGACACCGCAGCATAACCTCAGGCGACACCGAGGCGCCCGGCGATGCTCCCAGCAATGTGCCGTAGGTCTTGTCCGTGGAAACCAGGATTTCCGTACCCATCTGGAGATCCCCGTCTTTGATGATCTGCACGCGCTGGCCGGCCTCGATCGGCCTCCAGTCGAACTTTGTGCTCAACCCAGGGGCGAAGTTCTCCAGCTCATCAAACATGCTCTGTTTGCCTTTGAACGTCTCTGACACCAGATACTTGACCAGAGGAAAATGCTCCAGGGCCACATTCACCATGCCCGGGAGGTCGTGCAAGCGGATCGCGCGAACGTAGTCCAGCACACCGCGACCTTTCTCCAGCACCGGCTTGAACGACGCAAAAGGCCCGAACAGCAGGTAGTGCTTGCCGTCGACCACCCGCAGGTCAAGGTGCGGTACCGACATGGGCGGGGCGCCCACTTTCGCTTTACCATAGGTTTTTGCCCGGTAATCCACCGCCTGCTCTTCGCTGATCGGCGCCTGCAGAAAACGGCCGCCCACCGGAAAACCCGCGAACCGGCTGCGGAACGGCAAATGGCTTTTCTTCAGCAGCGGAAATGCGCCGCCGCCGGCACCCACGAAGAGCATATCGGCCCGGTGCTGAACCCCAACACCGCCACTCTCGGCCTCCACGACCCAGCGCCCGGTCGGGCTTCTATGAACACGCTTTACGTGGGTGTTGTACTCGAAAATGACCCTGAGGTCTTTCTCGGCATGAGCCGCCATCTGTTCAGTGAGCGACCCGAAGTTCACATCGGTGCCGGTTTCAATGACGGTAGCGGCCATTTTTTCGTGGCGGGGGCGATCCTGCATCGTGAAAGGAATCCAGGATCTGATCTGGTCAAAGTCCTCGGAGTACTGCATGTGCTCGAAAAAATGGTGCGCCGACATTTCCTTGAAGCGTAATCGCAGTTCTTCGATGGCGGATTCGGACACAATGGTGCAGTGCTTGGTTTGATTGATAAACGTTTTCGGGTCCTCGATGGCGCCCTTTGCCAGCAAGTACGCCCAGAACTGCTTGGCAACGTTGAACTGGGCGTGAATTTTCAGCGCCTTCTCAACGGAAATGACTTCTTCATCCACCGGCGTGTAATTCAGCTCGCAGTTCGCTTCGTGCCCGGTACCTGCGTTATTGAAAGCCCACGAGTTCCCTGCCCCGGCGCTGCCCAGCCGCTCCAGGATGGTGACGTCCAGTTGGGGGGCCAGTTCTTTTGCCAATATGGCAAATGTGGTGCCCATGATCCCTGCGCCGATGATGGTAACGTTCATAAGGTGTGCTCGCCCTTGCCTGTTTGTCTGAAGTGAGTGCGACCGCTATACGATCTTAACGTTACCACGCTTACCGCATGCCCCGACAATACCCGGGCACCGGATGGCCAACGGCGGTAGGCCACGGTGCGGTAACGCACGGTGCCATAATAACGCAAGCCGTATCCTTGGGTTATTGGCGCAGGGTCCGTCGAACGGATCTGGAGGAAACCTTTATGGGTATCATCATATGGCTTGTCATGGGCGGCATTGTCGGCTGGATAGCAAGTCTCATCATGGGCAATAGCGAACGGCAGGGAATCATTCTCAATGTCGTGGTGGGTATTGTCGGCGCATTGATCGGTGGCTGGTTGATCGGCCCGCTGCTCGGTGCGGGGTCTATCAATGAAGGGCTCAGCGTTATGAGCTTTGTTGTGTCATTGATCGGCGCGGTGATATTGCTGGCGATCGTGAACCTGTTTCAGCGGCGCTCTACACACTGAAAACAGCCTGCCTACCGCGCCGCAATGCCGCGCGGCAGGCACTTCATTGCAAACCTGAGCTCAGGTTCTATAGTGGTCCAGTTGGGTTTTTAACTGTTGCACCACGGATCTCACGTTTTCTGCCGCCTTGTTGGTTGAGGTTGCGTTCTTATCGCTGACGGTCGCCATCTGCCGAATCGTTTCAAGCCTCTGGTTAATGTCCTCTGACACCTGGCTCTGCTGCTCCGCGGCGCTGGCCATTTCAATGTTGGTGTCGCGAATGGAGCGGACACTCTCACGCAATTCGTTGATGGCCATTCCGGTCTCACGGATGGTGCCGCTGGCTTCCTCGGCGAGCCTGCTGCCATCGTTGATCACGGCCGTTACGCTCTGAACCCCTTCCTGCAGAAACTGGATCTGATCCTGGATTTCCTTGACCGAATCCTGAGTCCGGCTTGCCAGCTTGCGCACCTCTTCAGAAACCACCGCAAACCCGCGGCCATGCTCGCCTGCTCTGGCAGCCTCGATCGCCGCATTCAGCGCCAGCAGATTGGTCTGCTCTGAAATGTTTTCGATCACCGACAGAATACTGCCAATGCTGTCGGACGCATTCTTGAGTGACGTGCTTGAGCTCACTGAGCGCTCGCGGTTGGCAAGCTGCTTAGCGATGGTCTGGGTGGTCTGTTCAATCGGTGATTGTCCGTTTTCGGCGGCATCGTCAGCGGCTTTCGCCAGCTCCTCGGCCCGGGAGGCGCTCTCGGCAACATTCTGCGCCGTGGCGCTCATCTCATTCATCGCGGTAGCCACCTGCTCCGTTTGGGCAGTCTGACGGACCACCACCGATTC
>JAEPMM010000418.1 GCA_017643965.1 Marinobacter sp. | reverse complement strand
TCATTGATTTCGCCGCCTTCCAGGGCAGAAGTTTTAACGACCTCATAGCAGAGTGGATAGATATACCGGCCTATGCCACCTCCATCGCATCCTCTCTCGCCAGCATTCTGGCCTCCGGTGGGTTGATCCTGATCTATGTCGGATTCCTGTTCCTCGAGCAGGGGCACTTCGGCAACAAGATTGAAAAAGACGCCACCAATAACGGCAAGCGGCACGTTGACCAGAATCAACAGCGCTTGACCAACCGAACTGAAAGCAAAGTACAGCAACAGCGCGATCAGGCCCAGAGATACAGGTACCACAATGGTCAATCGCTTCTGAGCTCGTTGCTGGTTTTCAAACTGACCACCAATATCCACCGAATAGCCGGGGGGAAGGTTCACTTCTGTCGCGATGGTATCCTGAATATCGGCAACCACACTGCCCATGTCACGACCCTGCACATTGGACTGAATGACCACACGGCGCTGCACGTCATCGCGGCGCACCTGAGGCGGGCCGGACTCAATAGACACATCGGCCACATCACCGAGTCTCACCCAGGCTCCGGACGGCGCCTGTAACCTGAAATCGGCAATGGCATCCCGGTCTTCCCGGAAACGTTTGGCCAGACGCACATAGATATCGTACCGCTCATTTCCGTTGATGATCTGGCCCGCGGCGGCACCACCCAGTCCATCCCGGACGACACTCATCACATCAGACACGGCAAGTCCGTACCGGGAGAGTGCCTGACGGTCAGGCTGAACCACCAACTGCGCTTCACCAGCAATCTGCTCCATGGCCACGTCTCGTGTTCCCTGAACTGTTCGGACCGCCGCTTCAATCTGCTGGCCTTTCTCCGCCAGTACGTCGAGATCCGGGCCAAAGAGTTTGATGGCCCGTTGCGCGCGGACCCCTGACAGCACTTCATCAACCCGAGTCGCGATAGGCTGAGAAAAGTTAAACAGTAGCCCCGGGTGTTGTTCGAGCTTCTCCTCAATCAAAGCCTGCAATTCATAGCGATTACTGGCGCTGGTCCACTCGGCTGTTGGTTTGAGACCAATATATATCTCGATGTTATTGACTGGTTCCGGATCGCCGCCTATTTCCGCTCGGCCAGCCCGGGACAGGGCGTAGGTCACCTCTGGAAATTCCATCAGCATGGCCTCCAGTTTCGGCGCCACTTCAAGCGCGGTATCAAGGCTTGATGAGGGGGCTAGCGTTACCCGGAGGTTAATGGTCCCCTCTTCCAATTCGGGGACAAACTCAGTACCGAGTCGCGGCACGACCAAGGCCGCCAGCACAACAAGGACAGCTGCTGCACCGACAACAGAGCGGGTGTGTTTCAACGACCAGTCAAGGCCCTTGCGATAAAGCTTTTCGAGGGGCTTTAAAATGAAACTTTCCCGCTCCCGAATACCCTTGCGAAACATAAACGATGCCAAGGCCGGCACAACCACCAGAGCAACGATCACAGCGGACACGATGGCCAACATTATGCTGATCGCCATTGGCTGAAAAAGCTTGGCTTCCACACCTTCAAAGCTGAATAAAGGCATGAAAACGACCAGGATAATCGCCGTCGCGAAAAAAATTGGTCGCGCCACTTCCCGGCCTGCCTCCTGCAGTCGAAGCGCAATGCCATGGTCATCGTGTGACGCGCCCAATGGGTCAGGGTCGTTTTTCACCAATTCATCCCGACGGGCGTCATGCTCAGCATCCGGATGCGTCAGATGTTTGAACATGTTCTCGACCATAACAACAGAGCCGTCCACCAGCATGCCAATTGCCACAGCAATGCCGCCCAGAGACATCAAGTTGGCCGAGAGACCGAACCAGGCCATGATCATCAGCGCAATACCGATAGAAATCGGTATAGAAAGCAGCACGAGCGTTGTTGCCCGAAGATTCATCAGAAACAGGGCAAGCACGATCGCAATAAACACAAAAGCCAACAGAAGTGCATTGGTCACCGTCTCTACGGCCTTGGTCACCAGATCCGCCTGGTTGTAATAGGGCTCAAAACGAACCCCACTCGGAAGCGCCTGATTTATGCGATCAATGCGGGCCTCGATGCCGTCGATGGTGGCTTTTGTATTGGCCCCCATTCGTTTGAGTACAATGCCAGAAACCACTTCACCCTGTTGTTCAACCTGACCGTCTTCATCCTTCCGGGTCATGGTCACCGCACCCTGGCGAATTTCAGTGCCCAGCGCTACCTGGGCGACATCGCTCACCGTCACTGTAATGCCATCACTGGTTTTAACGGGCACTTGACGGATCTGCTCCAGCCCCTGCTCGCCATTACCCAGCCAGCCCATACCGCGAATAACCAACTGCTCCTGTCCACGGCCCATATACCAGCCCCCAACATTGGAGTTGGTGTTCTCCAGGGCGTCCATGACGTCGTTCTGTGATAAGTCATAGGACAGCATTCGCGCCGGGTTCAGATTGACCTGGTACTGGCGGACCTCTCCGCCAAACGACAGAATCTCTGTTACCCCTTCAGCAGGTATCAGCAACAGCTTGACCAGCCAGTCGTGCAAGCTGCGTAATTCCATTGCGTCGTACCCCGAATCCGGGTCCGCTATCAGCAAGTACTGGTAGACCTGGCCGAGACCGGACGTATTCGGGCCCATTTCAGGCACCCCGACCCCGTCCGGAATCAGCTCCCGCGCGGCCTGCAACCGCTCGAACACCAGTTGGCGCGCGAAATAGATATCCGTGCCCTCTTTAAAGACCACGGTGACACCGGACAACCCGGTTTTGGAAATGGATCGAACCTCCTCAACATCCGGCAACGCATACATCACCGCTTCAATGGGATAGGTGATCAGCTGCTCGACCTCCTCAGCCGCAAGTCCGGGCGCCTCTGTGTTAACAGCGACCTGGACGTTTGTAACGTCAGGGAAGGCATCAAGATTCAGTTTTGGGATCTGAAACGCGGCCGTGGCGATAAGCACTGCTAGCGCAATA
>JAEPMM010000173.1 GCA_017643965.1 Marinobacter sp. | reverse complement strand
CTCGATCCCCTCCAGCGTGGACTGCCGCCGTTTTTTATCGCGCCGGGACCGGTGCCCGGTAATTGCGAAGCGATGGGATTCGTCGCGAATATGCTGAATCAGGTGCAACGCCGGTGAGTCCGCGGGCACCCGGAACACATCCCCCGTCATGGCATCGATCAGTTGCTCCATGCCGGCGCGGCGGGTCACGCCCTTGGCGACGCCAATAAGCGGAATGTCGGAAATCTCAAGCTCATCAAAGACTTCCCGGGCAATATTCAACTGACCCTTACCGCCATCAATAAACACCAGATCCGGGCGCTTTCCGTCACCGGACACCATCCGCTTGTAGCGGCGGGTCAGCACCTGGCGCATCGCTGCGTAATCATCACCGGCGGTCACCCCTTCGATGTTGTAAAGGCGATAATCGCTCTTCAGCGGACCATTCTCATCGAAAACCACGCAGGATGCGACCGTGTTTTCGCCATGGCTGTGGCTGATATCAAAACACTCCATGCGCGACGGGGTTTCCGTCAGCTCGAGCATATCCTTGAGGGCCAGCAGACGGCGGTAGACAGTTTCCTTGCTGGCGAGGTGGCTGAGCAACGTTTGCCGGGCGTTGGTCATTGCCAGTTCCAGCCATTTGCGGCGCTCGCCACGCACATTGCGGCGAATGCGGGTGTCCCGCCCTGCCGACTCGCTCAGGGCTTGCGCCAGCAGTTCCTGCCCGTCCACTTCAACCGGCACCAGAACATCTCGGGGAATTTCCCGCCGGGTACTGCCCCCAAAGTAATACTGGCCGAGAAACGCGCTCAGCAACTCGCCTTCAGACTGCTCAATGGAATAACGGGGAAAGTAATCCTTGGTACCCAGCACCCGACCGCCCCGGACAATGATCACCACAACGCACACCACCCCGGCATCCTGGGCAATGGCGACCACGTCTGCATCGCCGCCCTCGCCATCGACCGACTGCTGCTCCTGCACGTGGCGCAGATGGTTGATCTGGTCGCGGCAACTGGCGGCCTTTTCGAACTCAAGGTTTTTCGAGGCGGTTTCCATGGCCGCCATCAGGTCGTGGATGATGGCGGGGTTTTTTCCTTCGAGGAACATGGTGGCGTGGCGGATGTCTTCCTGATAGTCCTCAGGGGTGATGAACTCCACGCAGGGCGCCGTACACCGGTTGATCTGATACTGCAGGCAAGGTCGTGTTCTGTTCCTGAAATAGCTTTCATTACAGGATCTTATACGGAATACTTTCTGCAGTATATTAAGACTTTCCTTGACCGCGCCTGAGCTCGGAAAGGGCCCGAACCAGGTTCCACCGCCTTTCTTGGTCCGCCCGCGCCGGAACGTCAGCGACGGGTAATCGGCGTGAGAAGACAGATAAATGTAAGGGTAGGATTTATCGTCCCGGAGCAGGATATTGTATGGCGGCCGCAGAGATTTGATGAGATTCTGCTCAAGCAGCAGCGCTTCGGTTTCACTTCCCGTGATGGTGACTTCGATGGACGCGATTTTGGCAACGAGCGCTTCGGTTTTCGGCGCCAGCCCGGTCTTGCGAAAGTAGCTCCCCACCCGCTTCTTGAGATTCCGGGCCTTGCCAACGTACAACACGGCGCCGCCGTCATCGAACATGCGATAGACGCCGGGCCGTTCTGTTAATTGCTTGAGAAAGCTGCGGGAGTCGAATTCAGACCTGGTCGGCATCGAGCAATCCGAGCCGTACCGCCATCAAAGCGAGCTCCACGTCGCTGGATATTTCCAGCTTCTCGAATATCCGGTAACGGTAACTGTTGACGGTTTTTGGACTGAGACAGAGTTTGTCCGAGATATCCTGAACTTTCTGGCAGTCGACCACCATCATGGCGATCTGCATTTCTCGCTCGGACAAGCGGTCGAACAGGGAGAGGTCCCCGTCTTCGCCGTTGTGGTCGCCGCCCAGCTGTTTGAGGGCCATTTTCTGGGCAATTTCAGGGCTGATGTAACGCTGACCGGAATGGGCCATGCGAATGGCGCGCACCATTTCCTTGATGTCTGCACCCTTGGTGATATACGCCGAGGCCCCGCTTTGCATGACGCGCGTCGGGTATGGATCATCGGCGCAGGCGGTCACAACAATCACGCGAATGGCGTCGTCAATCCGCAGGATACGGCGGGTGGCCTCAAGCCCCCCGATTCCCGGCATCCGGATGTCCATCAGAACAATATCCGGGGACTGCTTGCGGACAAATTCAATGGCGTCCTCACCGGATGAGGCCTGGCCGATGACGTCGATATCGGGGTTATCCGCCAGCATCCGGGTGATCCCCGAACGCACCAGCTCATGGTCATCAACAACCAATACCCTGATCAAAACTCACCTCGCACACGGCTTCTGGTAAAAACAGAGGGATTGTACCGCCTAAGAGAGGCCCCGGGTAGGTGTTTCCCCGGTTTCATTCAAACTGAATGCCTGCTCAAGCAGGCTGTCCAAGCCCGGCGGTGTTCTCGACCGGGTCGAACCAGACAACCAGCTCACCACGGCGCACTGCCGCCAGGACCCGACCGCGTTCAGCCATCGGATTTTCGGTATCGTTCAGGCCATGGTAACGAGTGCAGTATTCGTCAACGAGACCCTCAATCTGGTCTTCGGAGAGCAAACCGGTATCCACCACAAACTTTTCTTCCCGGGGATCGGATTGCCCCTGCTGGCTGGCATCGTCGGTCATACTGTCAGCTCTGACCCTCGAGGTTGGCCACCAGTCGCGAATCTTCCAGGGCTGCCGTGCGGTGCTTGACCACACCCTTGTACTCCTGGCTCTCGATCATCGCCATGAAGGCGTCAATCGAGGGGTAACGGACCAACAACACCTGATCCCAGGATTCGTCAGGCGGGGCGATCAGTGAGCCCAGGCTTCGGCCCGACCAGATCACCTCGGCACCGACCTCACGCACGCAAGCCGCGGCTTCTTTCATGTAGAGGGAATAAGCCTCGCGGCCCGAACGCTCCGCTGTTTCATCCTTGTACTGCGCCCGCTCGCGGAACCGTAACAGGTTCAGCATCACCACCGGGTGATCTTTCGGCGTATCCGCCAGGACTTTCTGGAGCTGCTCCGGGGTAGGATTTACGGTTTCCATGTGCTTCCTTGGTTTTCAGGCTCTGAACGGTCGTTGTGGGTTGTCTGAAATCGCTGTAACTATAGCTTAGCACGGCATGGCGTCACCAAATGCTTTCAATTACATTTCGTTTAGCGGCAACGGATATTGGTCTGGAAAGGAGGATGTATGGAACATCAACAATGGACGCTACTGGTGTCGGGAAAAGTCCAGGGGGTTTACTTCCGAGCCTCCACAAAGGAAGTGGCGACGCAGCTGGGCCTGACCGGGTACGCTCGCAATCTGGCGGATGGGCGCGTGGAAGTGGTCGCCTGTGGCGACGTCAGCCAATTGCAGGCGTTGAAGGAATGGTGCACCCAGGGGCCGCCATCAGCGCGTGTTTCGGACGTTCAGCTGACAGCGTCTGAAGCCTCTGCGGACGAGTTCCGGGATTTTCAGACCCGATAAAAAAAACCCCAGCGTGCGCTGGGGTTCGATATTGGCGGAGAGAGAGGGATTCGAACCCTCGATACGCTATTAACGTATACACACTTTCCAGGCGTGCGCCTTCAGCCACTCGGCCACCTCTCCAATACTCTTTCAATAAACCGTTCCAAATCAGCAACGTCGTCACTCATTTGAGGGCGCAAACTCTAATGAATTTTCAGGCGTTTGGCAACTGCCACCCGACAAATCCCTGAAAAAAATATTCGTCGGATCGGTGGATTGCTTAACGATCCGGCGGTTTGCGGGCTACTATCAGACAGGAACCAGAAAAAGCTCGGAGCCCAGCCACCCAACCCTGCCAGACCCGGGAGCCCCCATGTTGATGAAAGCGGAACAATCCATTCTCGTACTCGTTGATCTTCAGGAGAAACTGATGCCGGCGATCAGCCATGGTGGTGACGTTATCCATCAATGCCTCACCCTGGCCACCCTGGCCGGCCTGCTTGACGTTCCCGTGGTGGGAACGGAGCAGCTGCCTGACAAGCTGGGGCATAATGTGGCCGATGTGCGCGAGCTGTGCGACCAGACAATTGCGAAAGTCCATTTTGACGCCTGCCCCGATGGCCTGATCGACGCGCTCCCCGAAGGACGACAGCAGATCGTTATTGGCGGCTGCGAGACCCACGTTTGCATGATGCAAACGGCGCTTAGCCTGCTGGATGCGGGCTTCAAGGTCTGGGTGGTGGCCGATGCGACCGGCTCACGCAATGAGTTCGACCGCGACGTGGCACTGGACAGGCTGAGCGAGAGCGGTGCCCGGATCGTCACCGTGGAAATGGTGGCGTTTGAATGGATGCGTCACTGCCAACATCCGCAATTCCGGAACATACAGGCGCTGATCAAGTAGAAACATCCGCCGGCCGGTTACCGCCGTAAACTGTAACTGGAAACCACAGTCGCCACAGGGGTAATGATGCTTAACATGGAGTTCTCCCGCAAGGTCGTGATCAGGACCGCAGAACTGCAATGGGTGCCCAGCCCGGCCGGCGGTGTTCTGCGCAAGCCCCTGGCGCGGGAAGAGGCTGAGCGCGGACACGCCACCAGCGTGGTGCGCTATGAGCCCGGCGGCTCATTCAAGCGTCACGAGCACCCGCTGGGAGAAGAAATCCTGGTGCTGGACGGTGTCTTTTCCGACGAAACCGGCGATTATCCGGCGGGCACCTACCTGCGCAACCCGCCGGGCAGCGGTCACGCCCCGTTCAGCACAGACGGCTGCACCCTGTTGGTCAAGCTTCACCAGTTTGATCCGCGGGACCTGGCCACGGTGCGCATTGACACCAACACAGCACCCTGGCTTCCGGGCATTGGAGGGCTTCAGGTCATGCCACTCCACGAATTCGAGCACGAACACGTAGCCCTGGTGAAATGGCCAGCCAACGAGGTGTTCCAACCTCACAGGCACTTTGGTGGCGAGGAAATCTTCGTCCTTTCCGGCGAGTTTTGCGATGAGCAGGGTCGCTATCCGGAGGGCACCTGGTTGCGCAGCCCTCACCTCAGCCAGCACCACCCGTTTGTGGACCGGGAAACCGTCATCTGGGTGAAGACCGGTCATTTACCCGCGGAACCGGCAGGCCACTGACCAGACAGACGTCAGGATGGCCGGGGTATCTTGAAAACCTCTCCGAATGTAACGTATTCACTGCCCCCGAGTCGCCCAATCGGATCAATGGCGGCACCGTCAAAGGTCATTCGGTCCTTGTCGTCGTAGCGGACGACCTCATCAGACACCCACACCCGCGTCACCTTTCCGAAAACCAGTGACTGGGGCGCCTCACCAATCTCCTTGATATCGTATAGCTCGCAGGCAAACGCTATGTGGCAGTCTTTCAATCGAGGCAGCTCAGATCCCTCAAAGTCAGCCAGTTCCAGATCAAGATTGTTGAGTTCAGAGTCGCCATGGGGCAGCGAACGGGACGATTCGGTCACGGCAGAGGCAAGACCGCGATGCGCGATGTGAACCACAAAATGCTTGCGGGCTTCAATGTTGACCCGGGTATCTTTGGACACACCCTCCGTTGGCTTCCTGCCCACGGAAATCATCAGCAGCGGCGGATTACTGGTGATTGGCGTGAAAAACGAGAACGGCGCCAGGTTATAGTCGCCGCCGGGGTTCTCGCTCAGCACCCACGCTACAGGCCGCGGAATCACCGTTTGCGTCAGCAGGTGATAAGCATCCTGCGGTGCCATGCCATCCAGATCTATCAGCATTGCTCTCTCCTTCAGTCAGCAGTGTCAGGTGTACGTGCACGGGTTAGCCAGAAGATCATCAGCACGGCGTGAAGCACGAGGAATGGCACCGCCACCATAACCAGCCCACCCCAGCCCAGCCAGCTCAGCGCGGCACCGGCGGACAGCGCTGCCGTCGCCTGGGCACCGAATACCAGCATGTCATTGAGACCCTGAACCCGGAACCGCTCCGCCTCCCTGTACCCCCTTGGCAACAGGGTTGTCCCGCCTACAAACAGGAAATTCCAGCCAACACCCAGTAGCAAGAGGGCGCCGAGGTAATGGGGGAAACTGATGCCGCTGGCCGCCAGCATCACGCAACCAAGGCAGGCCAGCAGACCGCCAGCCATCATCAGCGGCAGACCCACCACACGGGTCAACCAGCCGCTGATCAGCGACGGCAGGTACATGGCCATGATGTGGAGCTGAATAACCCGTTTGGCCTCGTCCAGGTCATGCCCGGCCGTCTCGGTCATGCTGAGCGGTGTTGCAGTCATGATAAAGCTCATCACCGCATACCCGATGGCCGCCGCGCTGATCGCCGCCCAGACCAGCGGATTGGCCAGCACCTCGCGCAACGGTCTGCCGCCACCGGGCTGGGAGCCACGAACCAGCTCTCCCCCGGCCCGGTAACCGGCAGCCAGAATGATCAGCGCGACGCCCTGGACGATCGCCAGGCCAAACCAACTGGTCAGAAAGGGAAACACCTCATCCGGCCCGCTGCCAATACCGGCAACTTCCGGACCCAGCCAGGCCGCCACCAGCCCGCCCAGCAACACCCGGGCAGCAGCGGAACCGGCCAGCTCCGCGGGCACCGACTCCATTGCTGCAAACCGGTACTGATGAACCACAGCCAGCCCGGTCCCGCCGATTACGGCGGCGAGGCACAGCAATGGAAACGATCCCTGCCAGGACGCCAGGGCGCCGAGCAAGCCCGTCAGAATGCCCATAACCGCACCCAGCAGCATCACCTGCTTACGGCCAATCCGTTCCATTAACCAGGTCGCGGGTTTGATCGCCAGTACGGTGCCCACCACAACGAGGCCGACCGGCAGCGTGGCATACTCCGCCGACGGCGCCAGCAGCCGGCCGTGAATACTGCCGATGAAAACAATGAAAGGCGCGGTGCACATCGCAAACGCCTGAGCGGCCACCAGCACCCAGACATTAAGAGGCATGGCTTATTTCTTCCTGTAGATGAT
>JAEPMM010000170.1 GCA_017643965.1 Marinobacter sp. | reverse complement strand
CATGGCTGGCCTGGTTGGCCTGGGTCACGCCGGTGTCGCTGCGCTGGGCGGCAGTCACGTAATTGTCTTGAAGATTCGTTAGACTGAAGGACCATGACACGCGGTCGGCCAATGAAGCACCTGTTTCTCGTTCGCCATGCCAAATCCAGCTGGGCTGATGATCGTCTCAGTGACCGGGAGCGTCCGCTCAACCACCGGGGGGAAAGTCAGCTCGCCCCCCTCGGCAAGGCACTGACCGTTGCCGGCGCCTTTGAGGCAGACGTTTATGCCAGCGACGCCTGCCGTGCGCAGAAGACACTGTCCGGAATACTGCCAGCGGAAATACCAGCTGACGCGCACCATGTGCGAAGTGAGCTGTACACCTTCGACTACCGGCGGCTGCTCGCCTGGTTACAGCGCAAAGGCGACGCGTCGCGGATCACGCTGGTCGGCCACAACCCCGCGCTGCTGGAGCTGGCCCAGTGGCTCTTGCCGCAACCGCCGGCCCAGCTGCCCACCGGCAGTTTTATTCACATCCGCCTGCCCATCGAACGCTGGCGCCAGCTTGATGAGGGCTGCGGCACGCTCGTGGCGTTGTTGACACCGGCGGATTTCAGCTACGCCCACTTCGCCCGCAAACTGAAAAAACGAGCCGACTCCGAGGGATCCAACCCGGCAAAGGACATTCCGGCCGCGCTGCATCACCAGATCAAGCGTCTGCAGAAACTGGAACGGGGTGTGGTGCTGGGGTTTGATGACGAGTTTCTGCACTAGTATCGCATTGCCATTCGTCGCAGCCGGGCGATTGCCGAGTCGGTACAGGAATTGACCGGAGACAAATCACTGGCAAAAGCCGTCAAAACCCTGCGTCGCCATGCCAGAGCCACCGGGCCACTGCGGGATCTGCACGTTTTGCTGCAGGACCTGCCCGCGCTTTGCGGTGACGACCACGAGCTGCTGCAAGCACTTCAGCAGGCCCTCGAGAGCGAACAGGCCAGCAAGCACGGGAAATTGTCTGCACGCCTTGTCAGCAAGCGCTATCGGGACAGCATGGACCACTGGCTCAACCTGGTTGACTCCCGCGCATTCCGGAAGCAGGTGGCAACACTTCGCCCCGCAGACATCCGAAAAGCGGTGGCGCGTCGTATCAAAGGGTTCAACAGACGCACCGCCCGTCTTGATGATGGCACGCCGGATGACGATATCCACCGGTTGCGCAAGCAGCTCAAACGCCTGCGTTATCTGATGGAACTGGATTCAAAGCGCTGGAAAAGCGACCTGAAGTCGCTCAAGGCACGGCAACAGTTGTACGGACGCTTCCAGGATCTGCACGTTCAGATCGAATTACTGCAGAGTATCCGGGATACGTCACCACAACACCCCATTGCGGGGCTTGGCAGGATCATTGACACGCTGGAAGCTCGCAAGGCGGACACCCGCCACCAAATTCTGGCCCTTGGAGGACTCGATGGAGCCCCGCTACGACACCCTGTTCTATGACGGACAATGCCCGCTCTGCGCCAGGGAAATCGCAACCCTCAGAAAGCTGCAGAAAGGTCATCTGATCTTTGCAGACATCCATCAGCAGACCGCCCTGGACGCCCTCCCCGAGAAAGAACTGCTGCTGCGCAGACTGCACCTGATGACGTGGACCGGCGAATGGGTGACCGGGCTGCACGCGAACGTGCGGGCCTGGTCACACACACCGGTTGGCTTCATGTTCAAACCCTTGCTGTGGCCCGGCATCTTCCAGGTGGCCCGCAAGGTCTACGAACGCTGGGCTGACCGTCGCTACGACCGCAAATACGGCTGCGCGGTCTGCAGTGCCGGCGAGCCGGGCTGAGCCGCAAGCGGAACAGGCTAAAGGCAGCAGGCCTTGAATTTGCGGCCACTGCCGCAGGGGCACGGGTCGTTACGACCCGGTTTCAAAGGCCCCTCATGGGTATCGCCCCGCAGGTAATACCAGCACCCATTTTCCCGAACGAACTCCGAGGTTTCTTCGAGACAGCCCCAGCCGTTACCCGCGCGGTAAACCGCCCGGAAGTGAACCGTGCCGGCGTCAACGGTGTCACCGCTACTGAGCACCTGCAATGAAGCCCAGTCAGGTGCGTTGTCCAATGCCAGAGTGTCCGGACGGGTGCTGTGGTGCCAGGTGGCGCGCAGGTAGTCAGTCAGCCCCAGCACGAAGGCGGTGTAGCGGGAACGCATCAACGCCTCCGGTGAAGGCGCGGCCCGGCCGTGGTGCAGCGGCTGGCAACATTGGAGATAGGGCGTTTTGCTGCCACACGGGCAATCTGTCTGTGCGGTATGTTCTGTCATCTGCGCCTTGAGGTTCAGCCAGCTTCGGGAACGCCCAGTGTACCAGCATCACCACCGACCTATCCCGCCCACAGCCGCACACGAAAGCGGCTCTTTCGCCACAGCCACGCCAGCCAGAGCGCGTGCAGATTGATGAGCAGCGCCAGAATCCATTCGAATGCGTAGTCCTTGCGGCTGTAGAAATCGGGAACCACACCGTTGAGAATCACCGACAGGATACCGACGACCAGGGTCAGCTGGCACAGATTCAGCAGACGACTACCGGTATGCCTCCACAGCGGATGGCTGCGCAGCCCCGCGCTGATCAGCAACTGGCAGATGAAGGTGAGCGAAAAATACAGCACCACCCCGACCCGACGCATCAGGTGGAAACCGTCCCCGGCGTGGCCCAATGCCAGGGTGTAAACACCGAGGGCAAGGCAGGCGATCAGCCCCAGCCACGGCAGCCACAAAACACCCCGTGTGTGCACGCCCAGTTGCCGCAACCAGCGGCCATTCAGCCACCAGAACAGAATGCCCAGCACCGCAGCCGGCAGCATGGTGCCCTTGAAAATAAAATAGGAAGTGCCGTAACGCCCCGTGCGGCTGATGCTCGTGCAGCTGTCCCAGTAGGGCATGCAGAGCGACACATGCCCCTCCAGTACCGATACTGCGAACGTAGCATGGATAGTCAGCAGCGGAATCAGGCCGGCGGCAAGCGCCAGCCACCAGAGTGACACTGATGAGCTCTTCCCCGTCATACCATCCGGCTCCCGACTGCTTTCCTGCAAAACAGGCCTATTATCTGACCGTGAAACTTTTTCGAATTTCTGGCGTAAATGTTAATCGGACTCTATCGTCGCTATGCGTGTTGGAGTTATTTACACTGATAGTCACTGAGAATTCAACAAGGACGCTCTGCAGATCCGGTTTCGATCTGTGCCTGATCGACGGTCAAAAATGCATTTACCACGATTGCTGCTTTATCTGTCACTGCTGGTCCTGCCGATCTCTCTGGCCAGCGCCCACGAGATTAGTGCCAAGCCCGACAACATCGGCTTTTACTACGGCGACGAAGCGCCCATCGGCGTGCTCTACGCCTATGACTGGCTGGTCCTGCAACAGGACCAGGTATCGGATGCACGCCTTGAACTGCTCTCCCAAGGTAACACCCTGACCCTGGCGTATTTCAGCATCGGGGAAATGGCTCGAAGCCACCGGCTGTATGCCGAGCTCGACCCGTCGTGGAAGGTCGGGAAAAACACCGCCTGGAAAAGTACCGTTCTCGATCTGCGCAACCCCGATGTACGCGAGTTTCTGATCGACAACATTGTCGCGCCCGCGATGACACGGGGCTTCCGCGGCGTGTTTCTCGACACCATGGACAGCCACCTCCTTACAGACGTGGGCACAGCGGACCCCGGAGCGTTCGCGGCAGGACAGGAAAAACTCATTCGCGCCATCAAGGCCCGCTTCCCCGACGCCAGGGTCATACTCAACCGCGGGTTCCATCTGAAAGGCACGGTTGACGATCTGGTGGATGGTGTGGCTTTCGAGTCTTACCGCGAAGGCTACGATCCCGGGCGCAGACAGTACTATGCGGTCTCCGACCAGGACCGTGAGTGGCTGGACTCGCAGCTCGCCTACTGGCGGGACCAGCGGCCGGACCTCCCGCTGATCGCCATCGACTACGTCAACGACGCCGCCGACGCACCGGCGTTGGCGGACCGGCTGCGCGACGACGGCCTGATCCCTTTCGTGACCAACCCGGATCTGACCCGGCTGGGCCCGACCCGGCCCGCCGTGAAACCGAGGCACGTGCTGGTGATTCACGATCTGCCGGCGAGCCAGATGGATCAGAGCAGCGCCCACCGGCGCCTGGGTGTCGTTCTTGAGCGTATGGGCCTGGTGCCCCATTACCGGTCCAGCCGCGAGACGGTGCCCGATGAGCCTATTGACGACCGCTACCTGGGTGCCGTTCTGTGGTGGGAGAGTGCGGGCAACAAAAGCGCCGTGTGCAGCTGGCTGAAGGGTGTGCAACAACAGGGTCTGCCGGTGGTGTCCCTCGGCCTGTTACCGGCAGAGACCCCCTGCCGCCAGCTTCTGGGCGCCAACAACCTGTCGTTACCCGCCACTCCGCTCACTTTTTCGGCGCTGGCGCCCTCCGTCGCCACCTTCGAAGGTCGGCGCCTGCCACAAGCACCGACCTCGGCGCTGCCGGTGCTCGATGACGGCAAGCCCTGGTTTACCGCCAACGATACCCGCGGCCGCGAATTTCACCCGGTTTACACCTTCAACGGCGGTGGCGCCGCGCTGGCGCCGTTTCTGTTCGAGCAGGGCCCGGATGATGAGGCCTACTGGCTCTTCAATCCCTTTGACTTCCTGAGTGAAGCGCTTGGCAACCCCGGCATCCCGGCCATCGACAGCACCACCGAGGCGGGGCGGCGCATCCTGACCGCACACATCGACGGTGACGGCCTGGTCTCCCGCGGCGAATTCGCCGGTAGCCCGCTGAGTGCGGCCGTCATCGCCGACAAGATACTGAAGCGCTTCACCATCCCCCACACCGTCTCGGTGATTGAGGGGGAAACCTCGCCCGAGGGCCTGTACCCGGGCGTCAGTGACGAAGCGGAAACCAACGCCCGGGCCATACTGCGCCTGGGCAACGTGGAGGTGGCCTCCCACTCCTATAGTCATCCGTTTTTCTGGCAATCGCTTGAGGGCGGCCCTGCCCCCCGGCTGGAAAACACGCTCTACGGCTATTTCATGGACATTCCCGATTATCAGGCGTCACTGGATCGTGAGATCGCCGGCTCAGTGGATTACATCAACCGGGAACTGGCTCCGGCCGACAAACCGGTGTCGGTGTTCCTGTGGACCGGCGACGCGCGCCCGGGCCCGAAAGCCCTGCGCAAGGTACGTGAGGCCGGGCTGCTGAACATCAACGGCGGCGACACCCATCCGTTGCCCTACGCGTCCGAACTCGCCGGCACCTGGCCGGATGCCAGACCGGTCGGTGACGAACTGCAGATCTATGCCCCGGTGATGAACGAGAACGTCTACACCAATGAATGGACCGGCCCCTTCTACGGCTTCCGCTACGTCATTGACACCTTTCGGATTCTGGAAGACCGCGGGCGTCTGAAACCCATGGGAATCTATTACCATTTCTACTCGGGCACCAAGCCCGAGGCCCTGAATGCCCTGGAGGAAATCTACCGGTACGCACTGGCTCAACCCGTGACCCCGCTGTACCTGAGCGACTACGCCAGACGGGTTCAGACCCAGTATTATTCGGTACTGCAGCAGGATTCGCAGGGCGGGTACCGCTGGCGTGGGCTGGGTGTTCCCAGTACCGTCCGCGTTGCCACAGACCGGTTTCCCGATCTGGAACGCAGCCGCGGCGTGGTCGGCTTTCATGATGCGGCCGGAGCCCGGTTTATCCATCTGACCGGCAATGATCCCCGACTCCACCTCAGCCAGTCCCGCCCCGCGGGGCCCTATCTGTCCAATGCCAATGCCGTTATCACGCACTGGCAGCGCAGTCGACGCGCCGGCAGCGGCTGGCAACTGGAACTCGGGCTGCAGGGACATCAGGCGCTGGACGTGGTGATAGCCAACGGCGGCAACTGCCGTGTCACCCAGCCGGCTGGCACTGGCGCCAGCCGCTACGGCAGCGACCTTCAACTGAAGCTGGCCGGCTCCCGGGTCAACCGGCTCACCCTGGAGTGTCGCTAAGCCATGGCGCAACGACGGGAAGCGTTTTTCAGTTTGCCAGCACTGCTGCTGATGGCAGCTCTGATGGGGGCAGCGCTCTATCTTCTGTACCCGCGGCAGGCAATCTTTGAGGACGTGAATTATCTGAGTAATCCGGACGGGCTGTCCATTGCTTATCTGGAGGTGCTGTTGCGATCGGATCAGGACAATCTGTCACTGCGCATCAACCTGGGCACCATGCTTGCCCGATCGGGTCAGGCCCGCAAAGCAGAGCAGACACTGGCGCCACTCATGGGGCGGGAATCCATTCCCTCTCTGGCATTCGAGACCTACACAGAGCTCCTGGCCCAGCGGGTGTTTGCCGAAGCTCCCGGGCCTGAACGTGAAAGAGTTCGCCAGCAGCTGTTCGAGGCGTATCAAAAGCTGCCGTCCCAGAACTACAACATCGAGCGGATGCTGGCCATTCTGAAACCTGCCAATGAGTGGCTGACGGGTGATCAGTATCTGGCCATCCTCTCCTCGTTGCGCACGGTCGCGGACTCAAAGGCATCCCGCATCGCCATCGCGCGGGAGGTTGCCCGCAGGCAAGAGGCAACGGGCGATCCGGCATTGGCCGCCACAACCCTGCGGGAGGTGTTGCCTGACGTGTCGGAATCCTTGCGTGAACCCATTATTTCAGAAGTCATCCGCCTCGAACTGGCGGCGGGTAACCCCACCGCCGCACTCGACCTGTTCCGCCAGGAATTCGGTGCGCCCGGGGTGGATACCGCAGAACTTGCGCGGGGCATGGAGCTGGCCCGGCTGGCCGGTGACGACCGGCAATACCGGCGCTGGCTGTTGCAACTAGCACGGCAGGAGCCCTCCGATATCGAGACTCAGCGCTCGCTGCTGCAGCTTCAGCTGGGTGAGGGTGAACTGGCAGCTGCGCTGGACACAGTGCGGCGCCTGCAGGCCATTGATGGCCAGCTGACCCGCACCGACCGGGAACAGATGGCCCGCGTGCTGGAGTGGAACAACCGCCCGGGCGAGGCCATGGCAGCCTGGCGCGCACTTTACAACGACTACGGCTCCAGCGAAGCCTT
>JAEPMM010000149.1 GCA_017643965.1 Marinobacter sp. | reverse complement strand
TTTAGCCACGAGCGAGCCTCCGTTTGATGTTGGCCTGAACCACATAATGGTCCATCAGCGGTGCAAACAGGTTGGCGAACAGAATCGCCAGCATGATGCCTTCCGGGAAGGCCGGGTTGACCACACGGATCAGCACCGTCATCACACCCACCAGGATGCCGAAGCACCAGCGACCGGTGTTGGTCATCGCCGCCGAAACCGGGTCGGTTGCCATGACCATCATGCCGAATGCGAAACCGCCCATCACCAGATGCCAGTGCGCCGGCACCGCAAAGAACGGGTTGGTGTCGGAGCCGACCATATTCAACAGCAAGGACGTGGCGATCATGCCGATCAGCACACCTCCGACAATGCGGTAAGAGGCAATCTTCATCATCAGCAGAATCGCGCCACCAATCAGCACCGCCAGCGTGGAGGTTTCGCCCATGGAGCCCTGCACAGTGCCCACAAACGCGTTCATCCAGCCGATCTGGGTTTCCAGAGCCTCGAGGCCGCCACTGGCCGCCCAGCTCAGTGCCGTGGCGCCACTGAAGCCGTCCACGGCTGTCCAGACGGTGTCACCTGAAATCTGTGCCGGGTAGGCGAAGTACAGGAACGCACGACCGGTCAGGGCCGGGTTCAGGAAGTTCTTGCCGGTACCACCGAACACTTCCTTGCCGATAACCACACCGAAGGTGATGCCCAGGGCCACCTGCCACAGCGGAATGGTCGGCGGGCAGATCAGTGCAAACAGCACCGACGTGACGAAGAAGCCTTCGTTCACTTCGTGGCGGCGAACCGTCGCGAACAGCACTTCCCAGAAACCACCCACCACGAAGGTGACGGCGTAAATGGGCACGAAGTACGCCATGCCATACACGAAGTTATCCCAGACACCCGCACCGGAGCCGGTGACTGCCAGCGCCTGAATGAACGCAGTCCGCAGGCCGCCGTCGCCGATCAATGCATCCGGGTTGGTTGCAAGGTAACTGTTGGCCTGAAAACCGATGTTCCACATGCCGAAGAACATCGCAGGGAAGGTACACATCCACACGGTGATCATGATGCGCTTGAGGTCAACGCCGTCACGCACGTGTGCGGTGGTGGAAGTCACTTTGCCAGGGGTGTAGAAAATGGTGTCTACTGCTTCGTACAGCGCATACCAGCGCTCGTACTTGCCACCCTTCTCAAAGTGATGCTCGATTCCATCGAGAAACTGTCTGATAGCCATCGTATTAGCCCTCGATCTCGATTCGGGTCAGGTTCTCGCGGAGAATCGGACCATATTCATATTTACCCGGGCACACAAATGTGCACAGCGCCAGATCTTCTTCATCCAGTTCCAGTGCGCCAAGCTTCTGTGCCATTTCGGTATCACCGACAATCAGCGAGCGAAGCAGCTGGGTGGGCAGGATGTCCAGCGGCATGATCCGCTCGTAGACACCGGCCGGAACCATCGCGCGTTCACTGCCATTGGTGGTGGTGGTGAAATTGAACAGCTTGCCGGACATCAGCTTGGACACGTAGATGTTCAGGGTAGAGAACCGATTCGGCCCCGGAGACAGCCAGCCCATGAATTCGCGCTTGTTGCCCTCTTCCAGTACCGAAACCTGGTTGGCGAAACGGCCGAGGTAAGCACAGGGACCGTCGCTGCGGCGACCACCGAATACCGAGCCGGAAATCACCCGCACGTCGCAGTCTGTGGCTACTTCGTCTGCCAGCAGCTCGTCCAGATTGGCACCAACACGGGTGCGCACCAGACGGGGCTTGGCGGCTTTCGGCCCACCAATGGCGACAACGCGCTCGACCGGAAGTTCCCCGGTTTCGAACAGTTTGGCGATGTCGATGACGTCCTGGTAACCGATGGACCAGACCACCTTGTTGCCGGCAATCGGGTCGAGGTAGTGGATGTGAGTTCCCACGTTACCCGCCGGATGAACGCCGTCAAACTGATGAACCTCGACGTTATCCGCCTTGGGAACCGGCACATCTGAGCCCGGCTTGCCGGTCACAAACACCTTGCCGGTGGTCAACTTGCCCAGGATTTTCACGCCTTTTTCGAACGCGGCGCCGTTTTCACGGATGATCACGGTCGGATCAGCGGCCAGGGGGTTGGTGTCCATCACGGACACGAAAATAGAATGAGGTGCGGAATCAATGGTGGGCACCTTGCTGTAGGGACGCGTTCTCAGCGTGGTCCACAGACCGGATTCAACCAGATTATCAACCACCTGCTGGCGCTCGAGGCCCGCCAGGTCGGCATCGCTGTAGCGCGCAAAAGTTTCCGCGTCGTCGCCGTCGATCTCGACAACAACCGACTGGAACACGCGGCGCTCACCGCGGTTAATTTCTTTCACCACACCGGCGGCCGGTGAAGTGTAACGAACGCCCTCGGTCTTCTTGTCCGTGAACAGCAGCGTACCGCGCTTGACACGGTCTCCCTCTTTCACAGCCATCGTCGGCTTCATGCCGTTATAGTCAAAACCGATCAACGCCACGTGGCGAACGGCTTTGCCATCAGTAATGGTCTGTTCGGGAGCGCCGCTGATGGGAAGATCCAGGCCTTTTTTGATCTTGATCATTAGCCTCATCCAATCATCAGAAACTATTCTATGGATTTGTAACGCCCGACTCCTGCGGCCCAGGAAATGTTGAGAAACGGGGTGCCAGACGTACCCAAAATCGCGCCAATTATAGAGATTAGTTAACCTCATTTCCACCAGAAACCCCGCGGACTTTGTGCCCGAACGTAACTTGCAACGGTTTATTCGAGGCCAAAAAAAGAAACCCCGCCAGCGCGAACTGACGGGGTTTCGGGATCCTTCAGGGAAAGATCAGTCGCGGGCGCGCTTGGGGAAAATCGGGTAAGTCACGCCGGCCATCTGGTTCACCACACGAACCACCTGGGCACTGTAGCCGAACTCGTTGTCGTACCAGACGTACAGGATCAGTCGCTTGCCACCGGCAATGGTGGCCTGGGAGTCGACGATACCGGCATGGCGGGAGCCCACGAAGTCGGTAGACACCACTTCCGGCGAGTTGACGAAGTCGATCTGCTTCTGCAGCTCAGAGTGCAGCGCCATTTCACGCAGGTACTCGTTCACGCCCTCAACATCCACGTCTTTCTTGAGGTTCAGGTTAAGAATGGCCATGGATACGTTCGGAGTCGGCACGCGGATAGCGTTGCCGGTCAGCTTGCCTTTCAGCTCCGGCAGCGCCTTGGCGACCGCCTTGGCGGCACCGGTCTCGGTGATCACCATGTTGAGCGCGGCACTGCGGCCACGGCGGCTGCCCTTGTGGTAGTTGTCGATCAGGTTCTGGTCGTTGGTGTACGAGTGAACGGTTTCAACGTGGCCGTCCTCGATCCCGTATTCGTCATGAATCGCCTTCAGTACCGGCGTGATCGCGTTGGTGGTACAGGAGGCCGCTGACAGAATCTTGTCTTCGTCCGTGATCCAGTCGTTGTTGATGCCATACACGATGTTCTTGATGTCGCCCTTACCCGGCGCAGTCAGGATAACGCGGCTCACACCCTTGGACTTCAGATGCAGGCCAAGGCCGGCCTCATCACGCCAGATACCGGTGTTGTCGATTACGATGGCGTTATCGATGCCGTAATCGTTGTAGTTCACCTGATCCGGGCCTTTGGAGTAGATCACTTGGATGTAGTTACCGTTGGCGATCAGCGCGGAGTTCTCGGCGTCGACAGTAATGGTGCCATCGAAAGGACCGTGCACGGAGTCACGACGCAGCAGGCTGGCGCGCTTTTCGAGATCGTTCTCGGCGCCGCCCTGGCGAACCACGATCGCCCGCAGGCGCAGGTTGTTACCGCCGCCGGCCTTTTCGATCAGGATGCGCGCCAGCAACCGGCCGATACGACCGAAACCGTACAGTACAACGTCCTTGGTGCCGTTCTCGGCGTTCTGCTCGGACTGCGCCGCGTACTGGCCGACAATCGGGCCGATTTCACGGTTGAGAAAATCTTCGAGCGAACCGCCCTCAGCCTTGAACTTGACCGCCAGCTTGCCGATGTCCACGTGGGCCGTGCCAAGCTCCATCTTGTCCATGGCCTGCAGGATGGGCAGCGTGTCGTGAACCGACAGCCCGCTGTCTTCTACCTGGCGCACGAAACGGTGAGCACGAATGATCCCGATAACGGACTGATTGATGATGGCGCGACCGTAGACGGACGTGACCACATTGTTCTTGCGGTACAGACGGCCGATCAGCGGAATCATCGCTTCCGCAGTGGATTCTCTGTCGGTCCAGTTAGACAGGTGCTGGTTGATCTGTTCGTGACTCACGCTTGAACCTCTGCAGTTGGCACTTGGAAAATAGGGCGCATATTATCCAACTTAAACCGCCAGACCGCAAATACAGACGCCGATTCCGTTCGTAGACGCTCTGCCCCGCATTGCGGACAGGCCGCTTGCGGGCATGTAGAATACGCGCCTCGCCGCCCCGGACTTTACCCAGCAGGAGATTGAACACGCCCATGACCGACGGTGCCTCTTCCCGGAATGCCCCCGCGCTGGTCGCCCCGGCTTTTCCCGCCAAAGCCGGCGATCATCGCCAATGGGGCCAATTGCATGGCAGCAGTGATGCACTGGCCATCTGCGAGAGCGCACGCCAGCATCATGGCCTGACCCTGGTGATCACCCGCAGCACTGACGAAGCCATTCAGCTTGAGCAAGCCATGCGCTTCTATCTCGGGCTGCCCGCGGAAGAAGATGGCGCAGCGGTGACCGGCAGCGGGCTCGAGCTGCTGTCACTGCCGGACTGGGAAACCCTGCCCTACGATCTGTTCTCACCGCACCAGGACATTACGTCCCGGCGCATCCGCACCCTGCATCGCCTGCCTGCCACCCGCCACGGCGTGCTGGTGGTGCCGGCGCGCACGTTGATGCACCGGTTGCCCCCGGTGAGCTATTTGCAGGGCAACACACTGTTGCTGGAAGTTGGCCAATCGCTGGATATCGACAGCTGGCGGCTGCAGCTGGAATCCGCCGGCTACCGCCATGCCGAAAATGTCTACGAGCACGGTGAATACGCGGTGCGGGGCGCCATCCTCGACATTTTTCCCATGGGCGCCACACAGCCGTTCCGCATCGACCTGTTCGATGACGAAATCGAAACCCTGCGCACGTTTGATCCGGAAACCCAGCGCTCCATCGACCGCATCGAGCGCATTGAGCTGCTGCCGGCGAACGAGTTTCCCTGGAACAAGGAAGCCCGCTCCGGCTTCCGCAACCGCTGGTTCGAGCACTTTCCCCACGCCGACAAGAATGCGCCGATCTATCAGGACGTGACCCACGGCATTACGCCCCCGGGCATCGAATATTATCTGCCGCTGTTTTTCGACGAAACCGCCACGCTGTTCGATTACCTGCCCGCGGGCACCCACGTGTTCACGGCGGATGGCCTCAACGAGGCGGTTTCCCATTTCGACGTGGATACCCGCGCCCGTCACGAAGATCGTCGCCACGACCGGCTGCGCCCGATTCTGCCGCCGGCCGAGCTGTTCCTGCAGCAGGACGAGCTGTTCGGGCATCTCAAGCATTTTCCGCGCGTGACCATGACCACCGGCAACGTCGACGGTGCCGGCGCCGAAAATTGCGGTGCCAGCGAACTGCCCGATGTGGCGATGGACGGGCGCGCTGCCGATCCGGCGGGTCGCCTGAAGCGTTTCGTTGAGGAATTCGGGGGCCGGGTCTTGCTGTGTGCCGAATCATCCGGCCGCCGGGAAGCCCTGATCGACAATCTGTCGGATCAGAACGTCAGGCTGGAGACCCTCGACAGCTGGCAATCTTTCCTCACCCGCCCGGACTGCAAGCTGGGCATCACCATCGCCCCCATGGAGCAGGGCCTGCTGCTGCCCGGCCAGCACCTGGCGCTGATCACTGAAACCGCGCTGTTCGGCGAGCGGGTATTGCAGCGGCGGCGACGGGAAAAACCCACGGAAGTGGACGATTCCGGTTATCGCGACCTGTCTGAACTGCGCATCGGTGCGCCGGTGGTGCACATCGACCACGGTGTCGGCCGTTATCAGGGCCTGGAAACCATCACCGTGGAGGGGGAAGCCAACGAGTTTCTGATGCTGGAATACGCCGGCAATGCCAAGCTGTACGTGCCGGTTTCCAGCCTCCATCTGATCTCCCGCTACAGCGGTTCCGATACCGAGCATGCGCCCCTGCACAAGCTGGGCACCGACCGCTGGAGCAGCGCTAAACAGAAGGCGCTGGAGAAAATCCGCGACACCGCCGCCGAGTTGCTGGATGTCTACGCCCGCCGCGAGGCCCGCAAAGGCTTCTCGTTTGAGGATCCGAAGGAAGCCTACCGCAGCTTTGCTGCCGGCTTCCCCTTCGAGGAAACCCCGGATCAGCAGATCGCCATCGAATCGGTGTTCGAGGACATGACCAACGAACGCCCCATGGATCGCCTGGTGTGCGGCGACGTGGGCTTCGGTAAAACCGAGGTGGCGATGCGCGCCGCCTTCATGGCCACTTTCTCCGGCAAGCAGGTGGCGGTGCTGGTGCCCACCACCCTGCTCGCCCAGCAGCACTACGAATCGTTCCGTGACCGCTTTTCCGATACCGCGGTGAATGTGGAGCTGCTCAGCCGCTTCCGCAGTGGCGCCCAGACCAGCAAGGCCATGGCTGCCATCGAGTCGGGCAATGCAGACATCGTGATCGGCACCCACAAACTGCTTCAGGGTGACATCAAATTCAAGAACCTGGGGCTGGTGATCATTGATGAGGAGCACCGCTTCGGTGTGCAGCAGAAGGAACGACTGAAAGCCCTGCGTGCGGAAGTGGACATGCTGACGCTCACCGCGACACCGATTCCCCGAACCCTGAACATGGCCATGGGCCACCTGCGGGATCTGTCCATCATCGCCACGCCGCCGGCGCGGCGGCTGTCGGTAAAAACCTTCGTGCGCCAGCGCGACGACGCCATGGTCAAGGAAGCCATCCTGCGGGAGATCCTGCGGGGTGGTCAGGTGTATTTCCTCCACAACGACGTGTCCACCATCCAGAAGACCGCCGAGGACCTGCGCAGGCTCATCCCGGAGGCCCGCGTCGGTGTTGCCCACGGCCAGATGCGCGAACGGGAACTGGAACAGATCATGTCGGACTTCTACCACAAGCGCTTCAACGTGCTGGTGTGCACCACCATTGTGGAAACCGGTATCGACATCCCCAGCGCCAATACCATCATCATCGAGCGCGCTGACAAGTTCGGTCTTGCTCAGCTGCACCAGCTGCGGGGTCGGGTTGGTCGCTCGCACCACCAGGCCTACGCCTATCTGCTGACGCCGCCACCGCGCTCCATCACCGCAGACGCAAAGAAGCGGCTGGACGCCATTTCCGAAGCGCAGGATCTGGGCGCCGGCTTCATGCTGGCCACCCACGATCTGGAAATCCGCGGCGCCGGCGAACTGCTCGGCGAGGAACAGAGTGGCCAGATCGAAAGCATCGGCTTCACCCTGTACATGCAGCTGCTGGACGAAGCGGTCAAAGCCATTCGCGAGGGCCGCACCCCCAACGCCGACCTGCCCCTGAGCCACGGCACCGAGATG
>JAEPMM010000033.1 GCA_017643965.1 Marinobacter sp. | reverse complement strand
TCGGCGTCTTCCGCTCCGGCCTGCCTCAGTACCGTTGGAAACGACGCCTTGCCCTGCACGGTGCGGATGTCCAGACGATCCTGCAGTTCCCGCAGGCGGGTGCTGTCGCTGTCAATCACGGTGATGTCGTTGGCTTCGTTGGCGAGGTTTTCCGCCAGTGTGCCACCCACCTGGCCGGCACCGAGAATCAGGATTTTCATAGCTCTGGTTTCTCCAACACGGCGTAGAAAAAGCCGTCGTGGCTTGCGGAATCGGGTAACAGTTGTCTTCCAGCGGTCATGTCGCGACCCCAGGCGAGCTCGGGTGCCAGCAGCGTTGCGGCGGGCTGCTGTTTCAGATAGCGCTGGATTATACGGTGATTTTCCTGGGGGAACACCGAGCAGGTGGCGTACACCAGACGGCCTCCCGGTTTGAGGACAGACCACATGGCCTCCAGCAGGCCGAGCTGGATCGATGCCAGCGGCACAATGTCCGATTCCCGTCGCAGCAGCTTGATGTCCGGGTGGCGCCGGATCACACCACTGGCGCTGCAGGGCACGTCCAGCAGGATACGATCGAAGGCCTCGCCGTCCCACCAGTCTGCCACCGCGGCGGCATCCGCCTGTTTCAGGGTGGCCTGCAGATCGAGCCGGTCGAGGTTTTCCTGCACCCGGGGCAAACGCTCGGCGGATTCGTCAATGGCCACCACCTCGCTGAGTTCACCGCAGGCCTCCAGAATGGCGCAGGTCTTGCCGCCGGGCGCCGCACAGGCATCGAGCACCCGCTGGCGCGGTGCCAGATCCAGCAGCGTGGTGCACAGCTGGGCGGCTTCATCCTGCACACTGACAGCGCCGTCGGCAAACCACGGCAGGCGGTCCACCGGTACCGGTGTCTCGAGCTGGATGCCGTAGGGGGCGAACGCCGTGGCTTGCCCAGCTATGCCGGCCTCGGTCAGCTGTGCCAGGTAGTCGTGACGGCTGAAGCGCAAGGCGTTGACCCGCAGGGTCATGGGGGCCTGGGCGTTATTGGCGTCGAGGATGGCCGGCCAGTCTTCGGGCCAGTTGTGGCGAAGCTTTTCCACCATCCACAGCGGGTGGCTGAAGCGGGCGGCGTCGGTCGAGGCTTCCGGCGCCCCTTCCCGCTCGGCACCGCGTAACACACCGTTAACCAGGCCGGTCAGGTTGGGCTTGCCCAGGGCGCGGCAGGCTTCCACGGTTTCATTCAGCACCGCATAGGTGGCCTGCTGGCTGTGGCGGAGCTGGAACAGCCCCACCAGCATCAGATGATGAATGACCCGGTCGGGTTTGCGAAGCGGCTTGTTGAGACGCTGGTTCAGTTCGTCATCAAGGCGGTGGAACCAGCGGCAGGTGCCGTAACAGAGCGCCTGCAGTTCGGGGCGTTCGTTCGGGGCCAGCCGGTTCAGCGCCAGTGGCAGGCACTGGGTCAGCGACTGGCCGTTCTCCACCGAGAGCAGGACCTGAGCGGCCAGGGCGCGCATGGGCTGGCTGCGGTCGTTCATTCAGTTCAGCTCCTGGCCCGGCAGCAACAACTCTTTACCGCCGTTGATCAGGTCGTTGGGGGTCTGGGCGCGGGCGCCGGGCAGCTGGAGGCTGGTGATCCTGAGCACGCCGGTGCCGCAGGCCACGTCGATGCCGTCCCGCTGTCGTTTCAGCACCGTGCCGGGCACCTGACCCGGGGACTCGTCGAGGGCACGGGCCTGGTGGATGCGAACCCGCTGCCCGTTGAGGTCGGTGTAGGTGCCGGGCCAGGGGTTGAAGGCGCGCACTTGGCGCGCGATGGCGCTGGCTTCCAGGTTCCAGTCGATGTGGCCTTCATCTTTCGACAGTTTGTGGGCATAACAGGCCAGATCGTTGTTCTGCGCTTCCCCTTGCAGCTCACCTTTTTTCAGCAGCTCCAGCGCCTTAACGATGGCTTTGCCACCCAGTTCCGCCAGGCGGTCGTGCAGGCTGCCGCCGGTGTCCACGTCTTCAATGGCGGTGATCACCTTCAACAGCATGGCGCCGGTGTCGAGGCCTTCGTCCATCTGCATGATGGTGATGCCGGTCTCCCGGTCGCCGGCTTCGATGGCGCGGTGAATGGGGGCAGCTCCGCGCCAGCGCGGCAGCAGCGAGGCGTGGATGTTGAGGCAGCCGTGGCTGGGAATCGCAAGCACTGCCGGCGGCAGGATCAGGCCATAGGCGGCCACAATCATCACGTCGGGGCGCAGGTCCCGCAACTGCTGCTGGGCTTCCGGGGTTTTCAGGGAGGGCGGCTGGAACACCGGAATGTTGGCGTCCAGGGCCACCTGCTTGACCGGCGTGGGGGTCAGCTTGCGACCGCGGCCAGCGGGGCGATCGGGCTGTGAGTAGACTCCCACCACGTCATGGCGGTGGTCCACCAGCGCTTTCAGGGCGGTGGCTGCAAAATCCGGGGTGCCGGCAAACACGATGCGCACGGTGATGTCGTCTCTGTTCCGTTGAATACGAAAAAACCGGGCTTTCACCCGGTCTGTGCTGTCTGGCCATGCTCTGGACAGCGATCAGGTGATCGGCCAGACCGAGCGCCCGCGATCAGGCGCTCTTCTTGTGCTGCTTTTCCAGCTTCTTGCGAATCCGGTTGCGCTTCAGCGAACTCAGGTAGTCCACGAACAGCTTGCCGTTAAGATGATCCATTTCGTGCTGAATGCACACCGCCAGCAGGCCCCGGGCCTCGAGTTCGAAGGGCTGGCCGTCGCGATCCAGGGCGCGGATCATGCAATGCTCGATGCGCGACACGTCCTCGTAAAAGCCCGGCACCGAGAGACACCCTTCCTGCATGTCTTCAAGCTCGCCATCGAGCACTTCCACGCTGGGGTTGATGAACACCCGCGGTTCGCTCTTGTCCTCGGACAGATCCATTACGATGATCTGCTTGTGCACGTTTACCTGGGTCGCCGCCAGACCAATGCCGGGCGCATCGTACATGGTCTCGAACATGTCGTCGATGAGCTTGCGGTCGGCGTCTGTCACCTCTTCCACCGGTTTGGCGATGGTGCGCAAACGGGGATCCGGGTATTCGAGTATCTCTAGAATCATGCTGCTCGTACTTTTGGCCTGTGAACCTGAATGACACCGTTATGTTTTGTAACAGTGTGACTGCGCTCTCCGAAATGCGACAGCGTACTGCGCAAATTACATCTCCGGGACTATGATGTCCGGACAGTTTGTATTATCCCCCATCTTGATGATTGAGTACAAACTGATCAGTCAATAGTCAAAAACTCTTGACGATGCGGTAGAATTTACTGGAAGAACAAAAGATAACATCACAATTTGCGTGACTTCTTCTATAGTATCGGAAACAGCAACACAATAAGCTGCACCCGACAGGCTGCATATCAAGAACAGAATCAATTGATTCAAGGCACGCGATCAAGGACTTAGACAATGAGGAAACTGCTGTACGCTCTGGCAGCAAGCATGCTGCTGCTAACCTCCTGGGCTCATGCGCAACCGGAGCTCAGGTCCGATCATCCCGAGCGTTACACTGTCGTGAAGGGTGACACCCTGTGGGACATCTCCGCCCGTTTTCTGAACAACCCCTGGTACTGGCCGGAAATCTGGCACGTTAACCCACAGGTGCAGAATCCTCATCTGATCTACCCGGGCGACCGATTGGCGCTGGTGTACATTGATGGCAAGCCCCGGGTCACCAAGGTCAGCAGCAGCGACGTGGTCAAGCTGTCCCCGCAGATTCGCTCCGAAGCCATTGATACGCCGATTCCGGCGATTCCGCTGGACGCGATCAGCAGCTTCCTGTCGGAAACCCGCATTGTCTCTCCCGAAGAACTCAACGGCGCGCCCTATGTGCTTGAGGGCGAAGACGGCCGCATCATCACCGGCGCCGGCGATCGGGTCTACGCCCGTGGCGAGAAGCCCGCCGACCGCGTGGGCATTTTCCGCCGCAGCAAGGAGTTCCGGGATCCCGACAGCGGTGAGTTCCTGGGCCTGGAAGCGCGCAGCATTGCCAAGGGTGAGGTGAACGCTGAAAACGGTGACGTGCTGACGCTGAACCTGACCAGCTCCAGTGAGGAAGTTCGCATCGGCGATCGTCTGCTGGTCAGTGAGGACCGCCGCCTGACCACCAACTTCGTGCCCAGTTCGCCGGACGACGAAATCGCAGGCGAGATGATATCCGTGGAGGGCGGTGTGAATCAGATCGGCCAGTATGATGTGGTGGCTATCAACCGCGGCGAGCGTGAAGGCCTGGAGCCGGGCAACGTGATGGCGGTGTTGAAGAGCGGCAACCTGGTACGCGATCCGGTCACCAACGAAACCATCGAGCTGCCCTCCGAACGTGCCGGCCTGCTGATGGTGTTCCAGACCTACGAAAAAATGAGCTACGGTCTGATCCTGCAAGCCACCCGGGCGTTATCGGTGGGTGACAAGGTGACCAACCCCTGAGGTAGGCCATCCACGGCAAGCAGACCCCGCAACGGGAGCCACCACCGGCTCCCGTTTTTTTATGACATAATCCCCATCGCCGGTGCCAGGATGGCAACAGCCGGCTTGCAGCCAGAAGCTGCAGAATCAACCAGCCAGGGAAGGATGGTCCATGTCTGAAGTTTCCCCCGTTCTGACGATTGAAGAGCCCGCCGCGGCGTTTTTCCAGTGTGCTGACAGCCCCTGGCTGATGCTGAGCTGTCTGCCCAAATTCGGTTTGCGCCGCCGCCACGCGGTTGCATCGGTGATGCCGGATCTGAGCGGGTTGCTGGCCGCCAACGCCGCGACCCTGAACGCCATGGGGCTGCCCCGTGAGATCATTGAGCCGGTACAGGCGTGGCAGCAACAGGACTGCGGCCATCCGGTGGTGGCCCGGGCCCGTGCGATCCGCAACGCCTGTCAGGCTCAGGGCATCTGGCTGTTGACCCGGGGTGACGCGGATTACCCGGAACCGCTGCGCCACATTCACGACGCCCCCCTGGTGCTCTATTGCCAGGGCCGCCGCCCGCTGTTGCAGCGTAACCAGATCGGTATTGTCGGCAGCCGCAACGCCACCCGCGCGGGCCTCGATCACGCCCGCAGGTTCGCATCGGCTCTGAGCGATCAGGGCTTCCTGGTGACCAGCGGACTGGCCCTCGGCATTGACGGTGCCGCCCACGCCGGCGCCCTCGACGCCGGGCATGAAACCCTGGCGGTTATCGGCAGCGGGCTTGACCGGCTCTACCCGAGCCAGCACCGCAAGCTGGCCCAGCGGATTGCCGGGCAGGGCCTGCTGATGTCGGAGTACCCGCCCGGCGAGCGGGCCCGCGCCGCCCACTTCCCTCAACGTAACCGCATTATCAGTGGCATGAGCCGAGGCGTCCTGGTGGTGGAAGCCAGCCTGCGCAGCGGATCGCTGATCACCGCCCGGCTGGCGCTGGAACAGGGGCGTGAGGTGTTCGCCATCCCCGGATCGGTGCACAGCCCGGTGGCGCGGGGCTGCCATCATCTGATCAAGCAGGGCGCGCGGCTGGTGGAAACGGTGGACGATGTGCTGGAAGAACTCGAGGCCTGGTGGAGCGCCCCGGACGTCCCCGCCGGCAGGCCGCAACAGGCGGCCGCGGCCGCTGATCTGGAGCCCAGGGAAATCGCGGTGCTGGAGGCTTTAGGGTATGATCCACAGTCAACCGATCAACTGTGTTCAGAAACCGGATTGCCCGCCGATCAGTTGATGCAGTCGCTGCTGTTACTGGAACTGCAGGGGCTGGTCAGCTCGGTTCCGGGAGGTTTCCAGAGGATAGCCTGAGCCATGCCGAACTCATTCAAACCCCTTACCGACTGGCAACTGCACTGTGCCCGCCGCACCCTGTTCGGTGGTGGTGTCATCGCCTACCCGACCGAAGCGGTGTGGGGTCTGGGCTGTGATCCCTGGGATGCCGAGGCGGTGGACCGCATTCTCGATCTGAAACATCGTCCGATGGAAAAAGGCGTGATTCTGGTGGCGTCGTCGGTGGAGCAGGTGCGGTTCCTGCTGGATCCGTTACCGCTGGATCTGCAGCGGGAAGCCGAGAGCCACTGGCCCGGGCCGGTGACCTGCCTGTTGCCGGACGTGCAGCAGCAGATCCCAGAGTGGGTGCGCGGGCGCCACAGCTCCATTGCGGTGCGGGTCAGCAGCCACCCGGTGGTTCGCGCCCTGTGTGACGCCGCCGGCATGCCGCTGGTGTCCACCTCCTGCAATCCGGCGGGGCGTCAGCCGGCCCGTTCCATCTGGCAGGTGCGCCGCTATTTCGGCGACACCCTGGACTGGATCGTACCCGGGGATCTGGGCGGCAACCGTCAGCCCAGCCGGATTCTGGATATCGTCAACGGCCGTCAATTGCGGTAGGAGAAGTCAGATGTCGCAGCAACCCGACAGCAACGCCGTCAAACAGTACCTGCTGACACTGCAGGAAACCATTGCCCAGCGCCTGGGTGCGGTGGACGGCGAGGCCACCTTCATCACTGATGCCTGGGACCGGCCCGAGGGCGGCGGTGGCGTCAGCCGTGTGCTCACCGACGGCGCGGTGTTCGAGAAAGGCGGGGTGAACTTTTCCCACGTGATGGGTGACACCATGCCCCCGTCGGCCACCGCGCATCGCCCTCATCTGGCCGGTGCACCCTGGCAGGCTATGGGGGTGTCGCTGGTGATCCATCCCCATAACCCGATGGTGCCGACCTCCCACGCCAATGTGCGGTTTTTCATCGCCACCCCGAAGGACGCGGAGCCGGTGTACTGGTTTGGTGGCGGTTATGACCTCACCCCGTATTACGGCTTTGACGAGGATTGCGTGCATTGGCACCAGACCGCCCGTAACGCCTGCCAGCCGTTTGGTGACGAAGTCTACCCGCGCTTCAAGCACTGGTGTGACGAGTACTTCTATCTCAAACATCGGAACGAGCCACGGGGTATTGGCGGCTTGTTCTTCGACGACCACAACACCGGCGATTTTGGCCGCGATTTCGGCCTGATGCAGGCGGTAGGCAGCAGTTATATCGAGGCTTACGAGCCCATCGTGCAGCGTCGCAAGCATCTGCCCTACACCGACCAGCAGCGGGATTTCCAGCTCTACCGCCGCGGTCGCTATGTGGAGTTCAATCTGGTTTACGATCGCGGCACGCTGTTTGGCCTGCAGTCCGGTGGTCGCACCGAATCGATCCTGATGTCACTGCCGCCGCTGGTGCGCTGGGACTACAACCGCAGCGCCGCGCCCGGTTCCGAGGAGGCGCGGCTGACGGAGTATTTCCTCACCGATCGTGACTGGCTGGAGCTGAACCATGAACAATGACCTGTACGCGGTGGTGGGCAATCCCATCAGCCACAGCAAGTCACCGCGCATCCACAGCCTGTTCGCCCGGCAAACCGGTGAACCGGTGGAATATACCGCCATTCAGGCGCCACTGGACGATTTTGCCGGTACCGTCCGCAACTTCTTTGCCCGTGGTGGTCAGGGTCTGAACGTGACGGTGCCGTTCAAGGAGCAGGCCTGGTCGCTGGCTGACCGGCGCACGCCGGAGGCGGAAAAAGCCGGCGCCGCCAACACCCTGTATATAAACGGCGAAGGCTTGCTCACCGCCGACAACACCGATGGCAAAGGCCTGGTCACTGACCTGACCCGCAATCACAACGTCAGTCTGCAGGGCAAGCGGCTGCTGGTGCTGGGTGCCGGCGGCGCAGTGCGCGGTGTGCTGGGGCCGCTGATGGCCACCGGCCCGGCCGCCATCACGGTGGCCAACCGTACGGTGGCCCGGGCGCAGGCACTGGTGAACCTGTTCCGTGATGAGGCCGCCGGTGTGGCGCTTTCGGCCTGTGGTTTCGCGGCCCCCGCAGAGCCCTTCGATGTCATCATCAATGGCACCAGTGCCAGTCTGCAGGGCGATCTGCCCCCGTTGTCGCCGAATGTGATCGGTGCCGACACCGTGGTTTACGACATGATGTATTCTCTGACCACCACCACCTTCAATCAGTGGGCGCTGAATCAGGGCGCCCACCGGGTGTACGACGGCCTCGGCATGTTGGTGGAGCAGGCGGCGGAAGCTTTCCGCATCTGGCGGGGGATTCGTCCGCAGACCACGTCGGTCATGGACGAATTGCGTAACGACTGAGCCGGGCCGCCCGGGATGGGCTATGCTCAGGGTCAAAACACTCGAGTGGTTCCCGATGGACATTCTTACCCTTGTGGGTCTGGTAGCGGGCGTGGTGATCGTGGTGTTGGCGATGCTGGCCAATGCCTCGCTGCTGACTTTTCTCAATCTGCCGGGTCTGGCCATTGTGCTGGGCGGAACCTTCGCCGTTACCCTGATCAAGTTCCGTCTGTCGTCGGTGGTGGGGGCGTTCCGGCTGGCGTTCGCCGCGGCGTTTACCGACCGGGTACCAAGCCCGGCCGCACTGGTTCGTGAGGTGGGGGCTCTGGCCATGGTGGTGCGCAAGGAAGGCATCCTCGGTCTGGAGAATCACCAGACCGACAACGTGTTCCTGCGCAAGGCCATCAATTTGTGCGTCGACGGCCACCCGCCGGAGCTGGTGGAAGAAGCGCTGGCCCAGGAAACGCGGCAGACCGCCGAGCGTTACGAGGTGGCCGAGCGGGTGTTCCGCGGCATCGGCGAATCTGCCCCCGCCATCGGCATGCTCGGCACCCTGGTCGGCCTGGTGCAGATGCTCAACACCCTGGACGATCCCTCCTCCATCGGTCCCGCCATGGCCATTGCCCTGCTGACCACGCTCTACGGTGCCTTTCTGGCCCAGCTTATCGCCCTGCCGCTGGCGGACAAGCTGCAACTCAAGGCCGAAGATGAAGGGCGCAATCATCTGCTGATCATTACCTCCATCCGCAACATCATGCGCGGTGAGAATCCGCGGGTCATGACCGAACTGCTGTCGTCGTTTGTCACTCCGGATCAGCGCACCGGCCTGGCCCCGGAGCGGGAGGCCTGACGCCTTGGAACACGTGTGGAAAAAGGACAAGCTGCGGCTGCGAAATCAGACCCCGGCATGGATCGTGACCTTTGCCGATCTGGCCACCCTGCTGCTGACGTTTTTCATCCTGTTGCTGTCGTTTGCCGAGATGGACGTGGAAAAATACCGCGCCATGGCGAACTCCATGGCGGTGGCTTTCGGCAGTGACAATGTGGTGGCCGAGGGGGTCGGTGGCTCGCCGTTGACGTTGATTGAAGCTGACACGGTGTCGTTGCCGGAACCCAGTGACTCGATGGCCAGCGAGCCGGAGTTCATTGATGAACGGACCGACAGCGTCGAGACCACCGGCGTGCCCGCCGGCATTGTCGATCTCGCCTCGCGCATGATCCGTGAGCTGGAGCGCGAGGTGGCGTCGGAAGCCCTGAGTGTGAACTACGATGAAAACCAGGTGGTGATCCGCTTCTCGGAAGAGGCCACTTTTCGCTCGGGGGATGCCGCCATCAAGCCTGAAATGCTACCGATCATTGATCGGGTTGTGGGGGTGCTGGCGGACTGCCGTGGCGATGTGCTGGTGTCCGGTTTTACCGATGACCGCCCGATTGCCAGCAGTCGCTACCGTTCCAACTGGGACCTGTCGGCCGCGCGGGCGGTGTCGGTGGTCCACGAGCTGGTGATGAACCGCCAGGTACCGGCGGAGCGGGTGGTTGCTGCGGGCCGTGCCGAAACCAACCCGCTGGCGCCCAACGACAGTGAGGAGAACCGCGCCAGAAACCGGCGGGTGGAGATGGCCATCCGTAACCCCGAATGTTCGAACGGCCTGCCGGCCGTGGAGCCTGAAGCGCCGGTGGACATCATGCCTTGAGGCGCTTATGCCCGGGTGAAAGCTTCTCATAGTCAATTCAACTAACTTCTTTGCATTCAGATCCTTATACTGTGCCCCCTGTTTGAACCAACAACCGGACAACCACCGGGAGAGACCATGAGCGGACCAGACAAACCAAAAGTCATTGGCGAAGAGTGGAGCGACGAGCGAGTCAGGAGTTTTCTCGCCATCGAACCGGCAGCGCCGGGCATCAATGCCGATTTCCTGGTGTTGCAGAAAGCCTATCAGGCCATGCGTGCGGGGGATTTCGAGCGGTTTATCGGATTTTTTGTCGCCGCCGGCCGCAACCTCAATGCGGTGGGCGAATCCGGAGAAACCATTCTGGACCATATCCAGGCCCATCGTCGTAGCACCGAATACGCCGCCGCGCTGCAGGCCGCAGGCGCCAAAACCCGGGCCGAAGCCGGGAGCTGAACGCTCCCGGCCAGGTGCGGTGCGTCCGGACCGTTACTGAACCTGAACCTCGATGGCTTTGGGTTCGGCAGGTTCGGACTTCTGCAGGGTCAGTGACAGGATACCGTCCTTGAAGTTGGCGTGGATGCTGCCTTCGTCCACATTGTCCGGCAGCGTGAAGCGACGCAGAAAATTGCCATACACGCGCTCGATGCGGTGGTGTTTCCGGTCGTTACTCTCTTCCTCGTGCTTGCGTTCGCCCTGAATGCTGAGCACGCCATCGTGCACCGTGACTTTCACATCCTCCTTGGCCATGCCCGGTAATTCGGCTTCGATGGTGAACGCCTCCGGGGTTTCCTTGATATCCACGGCCGGTGCCCAGTCGCTGCGACTGAACAGATCTTTTCCTTCCCGTTCGCCATTGCTGCGGGTCAGGCCGAACAGCCGGTTGTAACGGTTCATCAGGTCATCGAATTCGTTGACCGGATTCCAGCGGGTCAGATTGCTCATGATGAAACTCCTCCTGTGTCGAATCTGAAATTGTTGAGACATCTCAGCTTCGCTCGCGGAACAGCTCCATACCGGTGGCGCCAACCGGAAGGACTCCGTGAACTTCTGCTATTGCTGAATGTAGGTTCGCCTGCACGGTTTTCAAGCCCCCAAGGGAGCGAGTTTGATCTGCGTCAGTTCCCGGAAAAAATGTCCTGAAACACCCGGCGGAAGCGATCCATTGGCATGCCGGTGGTGTCCAGATCCGGCAGAGCACCGACCTGAAATCCCGGTAGCCCCGCGTGCAGAAAAGGCTCCACCAGCGCGGGGTCGGCACTGATGATATGAATGACCGAATCGCGGCTGGCGTTGTCGCCGGTAATCAGCGGCGCCGGCTGATGGTCACCGACGATGATCAGCAGGGTGTTGTCGTCCACGAACTGATCGGCGTAGCCAGTAATAACCTCCAGCGCATAGTCGAGGGCCTGGCTGTAATGGGCCCGGACCCGGTCCGGGTCGCGCCACAGGCTGGCCGGGGCCTCGCCGCTGTCGCGCCAGGTGTCGTAGACCTTGCCGTTGCCAATCGCACTCCAGTCATCCAGTACCGGCAGAATCGGTACCCAGGGGGCATGGCTGCTGATCAGCGCCATTTCGGCGAACAGCGGCTGCGGTGATGGCCGGCGCAGCTCCTGCTCGAACCAGGACCAGGTGTACTGGTCCGGCATGGTTACCCAGTTGAAGGGCGGTCCCTGGTAGCCCATGGCGTCGGCGTCGTAAATGCGGTCGTAGCCGAAGCGCCGACCTTCCGGCCACGGGCGGGTAATGGCCGGCATCACCGCCACGGTGTTGTGCCCGGTCTGCTTCATGTCGTCGATCAGTGTGGTGTGGCGGCTGCTGAGCAGGATGTCGTAATCCAGCTGGCTGTCGACCCATTGCCCGCTAAGCAGAGTCAGGTGGGCAAGCCAGGACTGGCCGCCCTGCACCGGCGAGGTCAGGCGCCCGCTCATCAGGTGCAGGCCACGTGCCCGCAGTGCGGTCTCCATCTGCTCGAGGCGCGGCAGTATTCTGGGGCCATAGCGGGGGTCGGTGAGAGCCGAGATGCCATAGGATTCCACAAAACCGAGGATCACATCTTTTCCGGCCAGACGATCCAGCGCCCGGGTGTCGACACGTTGACCACGCTCGATACTCTGCTGGAACGAGCGCGTGGCATCGTGGGTGTCGGCCGCCAGAGTTACCTGTTTACCCAGCACCGCGGCCCCGGTGGCCGCAATGGGCGCCGGCAGCGCCAGCGTCAGGCCAGTGAGCCCGACCGCCGCTGCGATCAGCAGCCTCGGCGCCTGGCGCGGGGTGTGGTGAGCCAGTCGTTGCAGCAGCGAGGCAAACAGTGTGCCCAGCGCGATCAGCATCGCCAGCACCAACAACAACACCACGACCGCCAGTACGGCGCCCAGATTGGTATGCAGCAGGTGATAGGCTGCGCCGGCGACGCCGAGTTCCAGATACAGGTTGAGGGGGCGGCCAAGACTCTGTTGTACCAGCAGATCCACCACCACCAGAGTGGCCACGAAGGCGTAGGTAAGACCGGCCGCCATGGCCAACTGGCGTTGCAGGGTGCCGGGGCGTAAGGCCGCGAACAGCCCCCACAGAAACAGCGTTTCCAGCGCCAGCCAGGGGGTGTAGGAGACGCCGGACACGGTGAGCGCCACCAGCATCAGGTTCAGGATCAGCGCCAGCAACAGCGAGGTTTTCGTCATCAGCGTGGTCCTGTCAGAACGTCCGTTCCGCGGGGGGTGGCGGAGAATACTGATACAGCCAGGTCTCGGTCAGCGCCTGCGCGCCCAGACGCAGAAACAACCGCAGCTCGACCGGCTCGCTGGTGTCATCCGGCACCAGGTCGAACATGGCGCGATACCCGTCGAGGGCATGTAGCGGGCGTGCGGAGACCAGCTCAACCCGGCCGCGACTGGCGCTCACTACGGCTTCCACATCGGCGTTGCTGGCCAGCATTGCCAACTGGCCACCGGCAAAATCCACCGCAAAGCGGCGCGAGAAATAGCGCCGTGGTTGGCCGACAACGCCCCCGATACCGGTGCGGGTGGCGCGGGTGGTGGCCAGCTCTGGTGCCGGCTGTGGATGCTGCTCGCCCCAGGTCAGGCGGTAATCCAAGCGGTGCTCGTTGCCGGGTTTCAGGGGCTGGTGCGGGTGCCAGAAGGCGACGATGTTGTCGAAGGTTTCGTCTTCGGTGGGAATCTCCACCAGCACCACCTCACCGCTACCCCACCCTTGCCGGGGCTCCACCCACAGGCTCGGACGGCGCTCATAAAACACACCGTCGTCCTGATAGTGGCTGAACTCCCGGTCTCGCTGCATCAGCCCGAAGCCCCGGGGGTTCTCATCTCGGAAATGGCTGACTCGCAGGGTGCGCGGGTTGACCAGTGGTCGCCACAGCCGTTCGCCGGCACCGGTCCACAGCGCGAGGCCGTCGGAGTCGTGGATTTCCGGGCGCCAGTCGTTGGCTTTACGGCGGTCGTTTTCGCCGGTCTGGTACATGCTGGTCAACGGGGCAATGCCGATGCGCTCGATGGCCTGACGTGGGTACAGGGTGGCACTGATGTCCATCACCATGTTCTTTCCGGGCTGCAGCCGGAAACGGTAGGCTCCGGTGATGCTGGGGGAATCCAGCAGGGCATGGACCACCACGTCGGTGGCGTCCGCCGCCGGGGTTTCCAGCCAGAAGGCGGTGAAATCGGGGAACTCTTCCTCACGGGGCAGGCCGGTATCGATGGCCAGGCCGCGGGCAGACAGGCCGTACTGTCGCGATTCGCCCACGGCGCGGAAATAGCTGGCCCCCAGGAAGGCGGCCAGGTCGCGGCGGAAATCCTGATGGCCATGGATGCGGAAGCCTGCGTAACCCAGGTCCTCCGGCAGGTCGTCGGTGCGGATGGCATCGCCGTGATGGAAATGATCCGCGCGGTAGCGGATCGGGTGGGCGAGTCCCTCGCGGACCTCGTAAAACTGCACCGGTTTGCGAAAATACAGGCCAAGGTGAAAAAACTGCGCCCGGAACGGGCTGCCGTTCCCCCGCCACAACGCGTGCTCGGGTTTGAAGCGTATGCTCTGGTAGTCGTCCCAGCTGAGGTTGTCCAACGCCGCAGGCAGACCGGCCTGCCCGGTCTGATACGGCTTTGCTGCCAGTGCGCGGGCGTGGTGGCGAAGCCAGTCGTGACTGAACGGCTGGCCGGCGTTGTCCGGCGCTGTGGCTGTGGCCGCCTGAGTCAGCGGCATGCGGGCCAGAGGCAGGGCGCAGCCCAGCAGCAGGCCGAGTTTCAGTAGCGCGCGTCTATGCACGGCAACTCCCTGTGAAATACAACGGTTGGCGGGGCGTCTGCTGCGTCCCGGACGGGTTCGGAATCGGCCCGGCCGGGCGCTGCGGCAGAGTGTGCGTGCTGAGTGCCCGGTTCAAGCTGGTCCAGCCGTTGACCCCAGTAGCTGTCTGCCGGCGCCTGCCAGACCCGATGGTGCAGCTGGCGCAGGGCATCGCCGTGATCGCAGATCAGGCTTTGTTCGCGCCAGGTCAGCGTGT
>JAEPMM010000313.1 GCA_017643965.1 Marinobacter sp. | reverse complement strand
GGATGGCGGAGCCCAAGCGCACATGGATGTGCTTTTAGCGTGTTTCAGAACAGGGTCAGTCAGGCGCTTGAGCACCGAAATTAAAGGTAAACCATGCAAACGAATCTAGTACAGCAATTTGCCAACACCCCGGACGGGCAGGAGGCCGAATCCATCCGGCGGGCCTGCGTCCATTGCGGCTTCTGCACGGCAACCTGGCCGACATACCAGGAGCTGAACGACGAACGCGATGGCCCCCGCGGCCGCATCTACCTGATGAAAATGTTCCTCGAAGGCGCGGAAGTTACCGAAAAAACCCGCGAGCACCTGGACCGCTGCCTCACCTGCCGCAGCTGCGAGACCACCTGTCCTTCCGGCGTGCAGTACGGCCGCCTGGTGGACATCAGCCGCGGACTGATGGAACAGGAAATGCCACGTCCACCGAAAGAAAAGTGGCTGCGCTGGGCACTGGCTCGAGTGATCCCCAATCGCCGGCTGTTCGGCGTGTTACTGCGGCTGGGGCAGCTGTTCCGCCCGGCATTGCCGGAAAAACTTCGCACCAAAGTGCCGCCGAGAAAAGAGGCCAACCCCTGGCCGGCGGCCAGCCACAGCCGCATTGTGCTGGCCCTGGCCGGCTGCGTTCAGCCATCCGCCACGCCCAACACCAACGCCGCCGCCGCCCGCGTACTCGACCGCCTCGGGATTACCATGGTGGAAGCTCCGGAAGCAGGTTGTTGCGGTGCGGTGAATCACCATTTGTCGGAACATGACAAGGCGCTGGAGCGCATGCGCCAGAACATCGACGCCTGGTGGCCTGCCATCGAAGCCGGTGCCGAGGCCATCATCATGACCGCGTCGGGCTGTGGCGCCATGGTGCAGGACTACGGGCACCTGCTGAAACACGACCCGGTATACGCCGCCAAAGCGCAGAAGGTCAGCGAGCTGACAGTCGATCTAGGCGCCTTCCTGCTCACAGAGGATCTGGAGAAGCTGAGAGTGCAATTGAGAGCGCAGCAGAATCCGGGCAAGGTCGCTTTCCACTGCCCCTGCACCCTGCAACATGCCATGAAACAGAACGGCGTGGTGGAGCAGGTGCTGATCCGGGCCGGCGTGAACCTGGCGGCCACCAAAGACAAGCATCTGTGTTGTGGTTCGGCGGGTACCTATTCGGTGCTGCAGCCGGAGCTGAGCCAGAAGCTGCTGGCCAACAAACTCACGGCGCTGACCATCGACAATCCGGACCGTATCGTGACGGCCAACATCGGCTGTCAGATGCACCTGGAGACCCGCTCCACCGTGCCGGTCCAGCACTGGATCGAATTACTGGACCCGTAACATCTGCTATAGTCCCCGGCTCATTTTGAAACCACAGGGAGTGGAATCTTATGCCAGGGACCTTGGCGCTATTTCTGTTATCCGCATTATTGTCAGCACCCGCCCTTGCCGGTGTGTACTCCTGGACAGACGACGAGGGCGTGGTGCACTTCACCGACACCCAGCCCCGCAACCAGCGCCACGAGACCGTGACCCTGAAACAGCCGTCGGTGGTGCCCATGTCAGAAAATCTGGAGCAGGGCAGGCGAGTGAACACCATTCGCAAGGACATACGCCAGAGTTTGAAGGCGTCGTCGTCACGCACGCCGTCACGGAGTTCGGCAGGGCATGCCCGCGCCGGTAACGACAAACAGTGTGCCGGCTACCGCAAACGCCTCGCCCGTATCCAGCAGCAACTGCGTGCCGGCTATAGCAACGACCAGGGCAACCGTCTGCGGCGTCAGCGGCGAAGCGTCAGCCAGGCGCTCAGCCGCGAGTGTCTTCTGCAGTAAAACCTCAGGTTGAGCCTGACCTCAGAATGTACTGATCAGCAGATACAGCGTGTAGGCCACGAACGCAGTGATCAGCAGAGCGCCCTCAACCCGGTTGATGCGCCCCGGCCCGCGGAAGCCGTAGCCTAATGCGAAGAGCGCAAAGGTCAGGCCCGCCATCACCGGGAGGTCGCGCACCAGCACATCGCCGGCGACCTCCATGGGCGCGATCATGCCGGCGATGCCCACCACCGCAAGGGTGTTGAACATGTTGGAGCCGAGAATGTTACCCAACGCGAGATCGTGTTCACCCTTGCGGGCGGCAATCACCGACGATGCCAGTTCCGGCAGGGACGTGCCGATGGCCACGATTGTCAGGCCGATGATGAGGTCGCTGACGCCGAAGGCCATGGCCAGATCCACCGCGCCCCAGACAAGAATGCGGGAACTGATAATCAGCAGAACCAGGCCGGCAACCAGCCAGAACACCGCCTTGCGGACCGGCATGGTGCGCACATCGAGCTCGGCGCTGACTTCCAGAGCAAGTGCATCCTGTGGCTTCTTCATGCCGGCCCAGATACTCCAGCCCAGTAACGCAGCAAAGGTCAGCAGCAAGCCCACCGCATCCAGCCGGGACAGGCTGCCATCAAGCAGCTGCCAGATGGCGAACAGCGTGATGGCGGCAAGTATCGGCAGCTCCTTGCGCATGACCTGGGAGTGCACCGCAATCGGGGAGATAACGGCGGTGATGCCGAGTATCAGTGCGATGTTGGTAATGTTGGAACCGTAAGCGTTGCCCAGCGCCAGCCCGGGATTGCCCTGCGAGGCTGCCAGCGCGGAAACCACCATTTCCGGAGCCGAGGTACCAAAGCCCACCACCACCATGCCGATCAGCAGCGGCGGCATGCCGAAATGGCGCGCGGTCACCGCGGAGCCTTCGACAAAACGATCAGCACTCCAGACCAGCAGGGCCAGTCCGGCAGCAATGGCAAGCAGAGCTAGAAGCATGATGGATCCTCAGGGTGTCAGTCAGGCGCAATCAGAGTGCACAGTTTGCGGTTAACTGACAGTCATTTGCAATCGGCAAGGCAGGGTCAATACTGATGATTTATCACGCCCGGAACGGGAGTGAGGGCTGGTGCTCCGCGGAAAAGTGCTAAACTGCCTGCACACATTCACACAGTGCCAACAGGAGATATCTCATGGCCAGAAAACGGGCAAAACCCACGCAGGAAAGCGCCATCAAGCGCGACCTGAAAACACCGAAGTACCAGATGCGAGTGGTTGAGGATAAGAGCAAGTACAAGCGTCGGCGGGACAAGTGTGTACGGGCGGAGGATTTTCGTAAGGCTGCATGAATGCGGTTTTACGAAAGTCCTCCGTGTTTGCGGTGGCCGGTCGCGTTGACTCCGAGTCTGCACAAGCCGTAAAGGTATAGCGAGCGAGGCGAAACATGTGCGGGCGCTACAACGTTACAGACGACCCACTTGTTCAGGACCTTCTTGAGATCCTGGGCATCCCCATTCGCATTCAAACCCGTCTCAACATCGCACCTGGATCTAAAGGCCAGATCGTCTATGAAACCGGCCAGGGCAGAACCCTGGAAGACGCGATCTGGTCACTGCTCATCGAGCGTAAGCCCGATGGCAGTGGCTACCGGCCTTCGCCCAAATACAGTACCTTCAATGCCCGATCAGGCAGCCTTGGAACCAGTCCGCTCTGGAAGCAACGATTTCATTCCCAGCGTGCCATTATTCCGGCTAGTGGCTTTCATGAGTGGACGGGAGAGAAGGGCAGAAAACAGTGCTACAACATTCATCCCGTGGACAGTGCCATAGCGTTTGCGGGTCTCTATGAGCTGTGGGATTTCGGCGAGGAAACCGTGCCGTCATTCACCATCGTTACTCTGCCCCCGCACCCCGGATTCAGCCACATTCATCCCAGGAGCATTCCGTTGATGCTCTCCCCTGATAATTTCGATATGTGGCTGGATCCGAATCTGACCAATACCGATCCGCTGCAGCACCTACTGAAAACACAGATCAGGCAACCGCTGTTGGTGGAACCGATTCGATCACCGGCCGAGCTGCAACCGGTAGGGCAGGGCGAGGAAATAGCGGCGGACCAATAACAACAAAGCCCGCACACGGCGGGCTTCATCAGAATTCTAAATGGTGCCCGGAGGCGGAATCGAACCACCGACACGGGGATTTTCAATCCCCTGCTCTACCAACTGAGCTATCCGGGCGTGTTGCGCGTCTGCTGTGCAACGGGGCGCTATTAAACCGGTTTCACTGTTTTGAGTCAAGGCTGTCAGCCAAAAATTTCAGGATCTTTTAGCGGTTGCTCAGGCTTTGATCAATTGCGCCTATTGCTCCGGTGGCACGTAGCCTTCGGCCTTGTCGAACGGCTCGTTGTTGAAGAAGCGTTCCATCTGCGCCTGCAGGTATTTGGGGTGTTCGGGTCCATCAGGCTCAGGTGCTTTTCGTTGATCAGCATGGTCTGCTGGTTCTGCCATTCTTCCCACGCTTTTTTGGAAACGTTCTCCCAGATTTCCTGGCCTTTCT
>JAEPMM010000191.1 GCA_017643965.1 Marinobacter sp. | reverse complement strand
GGTCAGCGCCAGCCTGGGGGTGGCGACCTATCCGGAAGCCGGCGACAGCCCGGAGAACCTGATGCGTCGGGCCAATCGCGCCATGTTCGAGGCCAAGCGCGACCCCGGTACCAGCTACCGTTTTTACGACCGTCAACTGCACATCACCGCCGGCTATCAGCTGCGGCTGGAAGCGGATTTGCGCAACGCGCTGCGGGGCCGGGAGCTGGAGCTGTATTATCAGCCGCGCATTGACCTGGCCACGGAAGAGGTGCGTGGCGTGGAATGCCTGTTGCGCTGGAATCACCCGGAGCGGGGTCTGGTGGGACCGGACGAGTTCATCCCGGTGGCCGAGCGCAGCGGTCTGATTGTGCCCATTGGGTACTGGGTGATCGAGCAGGCCTGCAAACGGTTGCAGGAATCCGCCGAACTCGGCTTTCCCGGGCTGGTGTTTGCCGTCAACCTGTCGTTCCGCCAGTTCCACGATCGCAAGATGACCGAAACCATCTTCCGCATCATTTTCAACGCCAATGTGGACACCAGCCTGCTGGAACTGGAGTTGACCGAAAGCGCCATGATGCACGATCCGGAATATGCCCAGCGTTGCCTGCGGGAACTCAACCAGTTGGGCATCAGCTTTGCGCTGGATGATTTCGGTACCGGCTTTTCCTCCCTCAGCAATCTGCAGCATCTGCCGATTTCGCTGGTCAAGATCGACAAGTCCTTTGTCCAGGAGCTGGGGCATTCCGCCGATGCGGAACACATCATCCGCGCCATCATCAGCCTCGCCCACAGCCTGCAGATCAGCGTGGTGGCGGAAGGGGTGGAAACCGAGGGCCAGCTGGAGTTCCTGCGCCAGCAACATTGCGATGAAATACAGGGGTACTACTACGCCCGGCCCATGCCCTGGCAGGATCTTGTGCATTTCCTGAGCAACCGCGGCCTGGCTGCTTGCCTGCAGCAGTAAGCCGCTGTACCTTTGCGCTTTGATCCAGAACGCATCACAGAGGTTGCATGAACAGTATCTCCAGACGCATCGCCGACGAGCTCGGTGTACGCGAGCAACAGGTTAATGCCACCGTCGCCCTGCTGGATGAGGGTGCCACCGTCCCATTTATCGCCCGTTACCGCAAAGAGGTGACCGGCTCGCTGGACGACAGCCAGCTGCGTAATCTGGAAGAGCGCTTGCGCTACCTGCGCGAGCTGGAAGACCGCCGGTCCACGATCCTCAACAGCATCGAGGAGCAGGGCAAGCTGACCGAAGAGCTGCGCGCCAGCATCAGCGACGCCGACACCAAGAACCGTCTGGAAGATCTGTACCTGCCCTACAAGCCCAAGCGCCGCACCAAGGCCCAGATTGCCCGGGAAGCCGGCCTCGAGCCGCTGGCCGATGCCCTCTATGACGACCCCACCCGGGACCCGGAGGCCACCGCGGCCGACTACGTCAATGCCGAAGCCGGCGTGGCGGATACCAAAGCCGCCCTCGACGGTGCCCGCTATATCCTGATGGAGCGTTTCGCCGAGGACGCCGAACTGCTTGGCAGCCTGCGGGAATTCATCTGGCACAACGGCCAGCTCAAGGTCACGGTGATTGAGGGCAAGGAGAACGAAGGCGCCAAGTTCCGCGACTACTTTGATCACATCGAGCCACTCAAGAAGGTGCCCTCGCACCGGGCCCTGGCGATTCTGCGCGGCCGCAACGAGGGCATCCTGGGTTACGCCATCGTGGTGGGCGACGCCGGGGATGATCGCCGCCAGCCCCATCCTGCAGAGCAGCGCATTGCCGCCCGCTGGAACGTTCGTGACAGCGGTCGCCCGGCCGACAAGTGGTTGTCTGATGTGGTGCGCTGGACCTGGCGGGTGAAGCTCTCCACCCAGATCGAAACCGATCTCATGGCGCAGGTGCGTGAAGCCGCCGAAACCGAAGCCATCAACGTGTTTGCCAACAACCTGAAGGATCTGTTGCTGCTGGCGCCTGCGGGGCCGCGCCCCACGCTTGGTCTGGATCCCGGTCTGCGTACCGGCGTCAAGGTAGCCATTATTGACGGCACCGGCCAGGTGGTCGGGCACGGTGGTATTTTCCCCCATGCGCCGCGCAATCAGTGGGACCAGTCCATTGCCCAGCTGGCCGCCTGGTGCCGCGAATACAGGATTGAGCTGATTGCCATCGGCAACGGCACCGCCTCGCGGGAAACCGAGAAGCTGGTGGGGGATCTGTGCAAGAAGTACCCCGAGCTGAAGCTGTCCCGTATCGTGGTGAGTGAGTCCGGGGCGTCGATTTACTCCGCCTCGGAGTTTGCCTCCAAAGAGCTGCCGGACCTGGACGTGACCATTCGTGGTGCGGTTTCCATCGCTCGCCGGCTGCAGGATCCGTTGTCGGAACTGGTGAAGATCGAGCCCAAATCCATCGGCGTGGGGCAGTACCAGCACGATGTGTCTCAGGTGCAGCTGGCCCGCAGTCTGGACGCGGTGGTGGAAGACTGCGTGAACGGTGTCGGCGTGGATCTGAACACGGCGTCTGTACCGTTGCTGGCGCGGGTGTCGGGGCTGAACCAGAGCATTGCCCAGAACATTGTGGATTTCCGCAACCAGAACGGGGTCTTCAGAAATCGTAAGCAGTTATTGAAAGTGTCCCGTCTGGGAGACCGCACGTTCGAGCAGGCCGCGGGCTTTTTGCGCATCGCCAGTGGAGAGAATCCGCTGGACCGCTCATCGGTGCACCCGGAGGCCTATGGGGTGGTGGAGGCCATCGCTGCGAAGAACAATCGCAAGGTGGAAAACCTGATGGGCGATGCCGCTTTCCTGCGCACGCTGAATCCCCAGGACTACGTCACCGAGCAGTTCGGTCTGCCCACGATCCGGGATATTATTGCCGAGCTGGAGAAGCCCGGTCGTGATCCGCGCCCGGAATTCCGCTTTGCCAGTTTCGAGGAAGGCGTGGAAACCCTGAGCGACCTGAAACCGGGTATGGTGCTGGAAGGCTCGGTCACCAACGTCACCAATTTTGGCGCGTTTGTCGATATCGGAGTGCATCAGGACGGCCTGGTGCATATCTCGGCGCTGTCCAACACCTTCGTGAAGGACCCTCGGGAAGTGGTCAAGGCCGGCGACATCGTCAAGGTCAAGGTCATGGACGTGGACATTCCCCGTAAACGGATTGCTCTGTCCATGCGTATGGATGACCAACCCGGTGAAGCGTCCGCTGGCAAGCCCGAGGGCGGCGCTCCGCGGGGGCAGGGTGACAACCGTTCGGCTGGCCGTAAGCGCGAGCAGGGCGGGCAGCAGCCCCAGCAGCAGGGTGCCATGGCGGGTGCGTTGGCTCAGGCGCTGGCGTCGGCCCGCAAAGACAGCCGTTAACCGACGGCATCGTTATCCATTCCACAGGGGGTTCTGCTCACAAGGCGGAACCCACCGTAGCAGGAGTCATCCATGGCAGAATCCCGCCATCAGATTTTTCATCAGCTTTCTGCCAGCGATTGGGGCGGTTTTCTCAAGGGTGTGGAAAAGGAGGGGCTGCGGGTTGACCGCAACGGCTTTATCGCCCAGACCCCGCATCCACGTGCCCTGGGCTCCGCGCTGACGCACCCTGCCATTACCACCGACTATTCCGAAGCGCTGATGGAGCTGATTACCCCGGTGTTTTCCTCCACCCGGGGCATGCTGGATTCGCTGCGGGATATCCACCGGTTCGTGCAGCGTCACCTCGGCGATGAGGTGTTCTGGGCGGCCAGCATGCCCTGCCAACTGGACGGCGATGCCAGCATTCCCATAGCCGAATACGGCTCGTCGAACATTGGTCGTCTGAAACACGTGTACCGGCAGGGCCTGGCCGTGCGCTATGGCCGGATGATGCAGAGCATTGCCGGGGCTCACTACAACGTATCGCTACCCGATCGCTTCTGGTCGCTGTGGCAGGAGGCACTGGGTGACCACCAGAGCCTGAAGGATTTCAAGTCCGAGCAGTATTTCTGGCTGATTCGCAATTTCCGCCGCCGCAGCTGGTTGCTGATGCTGCTGTTCGGTGCTTCGCCGGTACTGGACAACAGCTTCGTGGCGAACGTGAAGCACGATCTGTCGCGCTTCAATGACACCACCTGGCACGGCCCGGATGCCACCTCACTGCGGATGGGGGACCTGGGGTATCACAACAATGCCCAGTCCTCGCTGAACATCTGTTTCAACGAGCTCGGCACCTACACCCGCACGCTGGACCGCGCAATTCACACCCCGTGGCCGGCCTATGAGGCCATTGGTACACGCCGTGGTGAGGAATTCATCCAGATCAACACCAGCGTGCTGCAGATTGAAAACGAGTATTACAGTGCGGTGCGCCCCAAGCGCACCACCGAGCGGGAGGAAAAACCGATCCAGGCGCTGGAAGCTCGCGGTGTGGAATACATCGAGGTGCGCTGCCTGGACCTGGACCCGTTCTCTGCTGTGGGTGTCTCCGAGAGCCAGATCGACTTTCTGGATCTGTTCCTGCTCGACTGCCTGCTGTCTGACAGCCCGCGCATCGGCGACGCGGAATGCGAGCGTCTGGATGACAACTACAAAGACGTCGTGGCCCATGGCCGGGACCTGTCCATGGCGCTGTGCCAGGGCGGCCACCGCTCCGCAGTGGGCGAGGCTGCTGCTGAGCTGCTTTGCGGTCTTGAGCCGCTGGCTGAGCGTCTGGATGGCTGGGCCGGTGGCGACACCTATCGCCGCGCGCTTCAGGCCCAGCGTGACAAGCTGGCGACGCCGGAGCAGATTCCGTCGGCCCGGGTAACCCGTGCCATGGCCGAGGCCGGGCTGGGGCACCGGGAGTGGGTTCAGTCCATGTCTCTTCAGCACCAGCGCAGCCTGCGTGAGGAGGCATTTGCCGCTACGTCCGAGGCGGAATTCGAGCGCATGTCCGAGCGCTCCCACGGCGAGCAGGCTGAGATGGAAGCCGCCGATACGCTGCCCTTCGGCGATTTCCTCGAGCAGTACCTGGCCTCCTGAGAACCGGGATCCGGCCGGGGGTCACAGCCCGACCGGACCTGCCGCACAGAATCTGCACAAACATTTGTCAGGTTCTGACCCTGCTGTTACGTTCTGTATCAACAATGTCACTGTGTGTTTCCGTGACCGTCAGGCATCAGGGAGAGCCGGCATGGCCAGAGATATCAAGCTGGGTTGGGATGTGGAATCGCTGAACAAAGCCTACCGCCAGGGTTACATGGCCGCGTCCATGGGCATGGAACGCAGCCGCTGTCCGTATCGCGGCGAGGTAGTGATTGCCGCCTGGGAGGCGGGATGGGAAGACGCCGGGCAGGTCGCCCGGGAACAGCTTCCCGCCGGCGATGATGTGTTTTCCCGCATTGCCTGACCGGGCTTCGGCTACCCGCTCTATCGTTGTACGACAAACTCAGTAAACAGCACCCCGGTGATCGCCTCTCCGGTCTGCTGTTCTTCCAGCGCGGCATTGATCCGACGTGTCGCCTCTTCCCCGAGTGCAGACTGCCCGTCTCCGGTTGCCAGGCGGTCGGTGTCGGTCTGCTCACCGAACAGCATCACCAGCTCATGGCGCAGGCGCGGCATGTGAGCTTCCACCGCCGGCCGTGTGGTTTCTCTCGACGCCCGCAGGGTCACTGACGCTTTCAGGTAGGTCAGCTTGTTCCCGGCTTCGCCCACATGGGTGACAAACGGCGGATCCATTTCGATGTAATCGGTGATCCTCGCTTCCTGACTTTCCCCCTGACTGTCCGGGTCGGATGCTTCGTCCTGAGCCAGGGCGGTGGTCACAGGTGCGGCCGGAATCAGGCACATCAGGATCAGAAAAAAGCGCTTTAGCTGAAGTGTCATAGGCTTGAAGTTCACTATGGTTTAGGGTTTAGTGGCAAGTCAACGGCGACAACCGCCCGGTTCTCGCAGAATAGCAGGCCCCGGGGCTGCTTGCAGCACCCTGTGAACGCCGGCCGATCCCTGGCCGGTTCGGCGGGCCCGAATGTCTTTCCCGAGGTGAACTCTTGACGTCCAGACTGGTTTTTTCAGGAATCTTTGTGGTGTGTGCCGCCCTGCTGGGTGTGGCGTTTTACATGGAGCATGTGATGGGGCTGGAACCCTGCCCGCTGTGCTGGCTGCAACGTTTCGGATTCATGGGCGCAGCGCTGGTGAGCCTGCTGGCGGTGTTGCATAACCCGCGAGGTTTTGGTGTGCGGGTTTACGGCTTGCTGCTGGCGCTGGCCGCGGGCGCCGGTCTTGCGGTTGCCGGCCGCCAGTTGTGGTTGCAGAGTCTGCCTGAGGACCAGGTGCCGGCCTGCGGTCCCTCGGTGGATTATATGCTCGATGTGCTGCCGATCATGGAAGTGCTGACCACCGCCCTGCAGGGTACTGGTGACTGCGCCAAAGTGGTCTGGACCTTCCTCGGTCTCAGCATTCCCGGCTGGACCGCGGTGTTTTTCTCACTGCTGGTGATTATCGGCCTGACGCTGATGTTTCGTCCCGCCAAAGGGTCGGAGTGGGTTGGTACCTGAAACGGTTGCGGCCCACTGTAAGCATGGGGTACCTTGAGTCTCGACACCATAAAAATGAACTTGAAACCGGAT
>JAEPMM010000043.1 GCA_017643965.1 Marinobacter sp. | reverse complement strand
TTCGGCATGCTCGCCTGGCGGCGGGCGAGAATCTTTTGGAACAAGGAAACACGGGCGAGCTGCGCTTGCGAGATGGTGGCTGTCTGAGTTACCTGCCGCCTGACCAGTTGCTGGCCCGAGCGCCGGAGGCGGAGCTTGTGCTGGTGGATGAAGCGGCGGCACTGCCCACCGAACGGCTGACCCGGATACTGGCGGGCTGGCCGCGGGTGGTGTTTGCCTCCACCGTGCACGGTTACGAAGGCTCGGGCCGCGGGTTCGCCATCCGTTTTCGCCAGGTGCTGGACGCCCGCACGCCCCAATGGCGCCAGGTTACGCTGCAGGCGCCCATCCGCTGGGCCGACACCGATCCGCTGGAACCGCTGATTTCCGAGCTGTTTCTGCTGCACGCCGATGCACCCGCCGAGGTGCCCGCCAATGGTGAGGTGACGATCACACCCTGGGCACCGGCGCGGGCCAGCGAACAGGAACGGGCGGCGGCGTTTGGCCTGCTGGTGAACGCCCATTACCGCACAACCCCGGCGGATCTGCGCCAGTGGCTCGATGATCCCGATGCGGTCAGTTGGCGGCTCACAGTGGGCGGTCAGCTTGCCGGTGTGCTCTGGGCGTCGAAAGAGGGCGGGCTGGAGCCCGCGCTGGCGGAACAGGTCATGCGGGGTGAGCGGCGCGTGCGCGGGCATCTTCTGGCCCAGTCGCTGGCCAATCACAGTGGCTTTCCCGAGGCTGCCTGTTACACCTGGTTGCGGGTGGTGCGGGTGGCCGTCAGCGAGCATTGCCGCTCCCGCGGATATGGCCAGCAACTGGTAAACACCGCCTGCGCCTACGCCGCCCGCCAGCAGTTCGACGGCCTGGGTACCAGTTTTGGAGGTAATGAGCCGTTGATCCGTTTCTGGCAGCGGTCGGGCCTGGCGTTGGCGCGCCCCGGCATGACGCGGGAAGCCAGCACCGGCGAATACCCGATTCAGATGCTGCGCGGTGTGTCTGCTCGTGGAGAGGACCTGTTGCACCGCATTCGCCAGCGTCTGGCGGAACACTGGCTGGCACTGGTTCCCCTGTACTGGCGGGATACGGAACCGGCCCTGATTGGGCTGTTGACTGCGGAGCTGGCGGCGGAGCAATGCCTGAGCGCGGAGGATCGCCGAGACCTGGACAGCTTCGCCAGTGGCCACCGTGGGTTCGAGCTGATGGTGCCGGTGCTGCGCAAAGTCAGTCTGGGTCAGGCGGCAGCCGAGGTTCTCGGGGAGCATGAGGATGCTCACCTGTGGATTCGCCGTGTGGTTCAGGGCTGGTCGTGGCCGGAACTGCAAAGTGCCGGCGTATGCCTGGGTGCCCGGGACGGAGAACAGCGACTGCGTCGCATGGCGGGCACTGTTCTGGCTCACGCCCGCAACTTGTGACCCGCTCGATTTAATTCCCGCCCGGACCTGCGCAGAATACGGTCAAAAAACACCAACAGAGACCTCATCATGGCCAAGGGAATCGGCATTATCCGTGCTCATCCGTTCATTCTGCTTCTGTTCAGCCTGCTTGCCAGTGGCTGTGCCTCCCAGGCGGATCAGCCCGCCAATCTGGCGTCCCATGAGGCGTCTGCTGCGAACACCCCGATGGTGGCCGCCATTCGCGCCGGTGAGCTGGACCGGGTCAAGTCGCTGGCCGCTGACGGCGCCTCCCTGAACACGGTCACGGAAGCCGGCACGCCGTTGATGGTGGCGGTTGCACAGCAGCAGGATCGCATTGCCTGGTACCTGTTGTCCGAGGGGGCGAATCCGGACCTGAGCACAGGAAATGGTGAAACCGCGCTGATGGTGGCGGCCGGGCAGGGCAGCCGTCGGCTGGTGCAGTTGCTGTTGTCGGCGGGTGCCCAAGTGAACGCGGCGGATGCAGCCGGTTCAACGCCGGTGATTCGCGCCGCCCAGAACGGCCACCTTTCCGTTGTGAAAGTGTTGCTGGCGGCCGGCGCCAATGTGAATGTCAGCCAGAATGGCCGTTCGCTGTTGATGCACATTGTCGACAGCGGCGACATGCTGACAGCGGAAATGCTGCTGGCGGCGGGGGCTGACGTGAACTTTCGTTCCGAGCAAGGCGTGACCGCACTGGAGGTGGCCCGGGGCAATGGCAACCGGGACCTCGAAATGTTGTTGATTCAGGCGGGTGCGGAGCTCTAGATTTTCGGGGCTTGCGGCTCAGTCGAGCTGCATTGGGTCCGTCTCGTCGTTCCATTCCGGCAGGAAGTGGGCATCGATCACGGCCTGGGGCACCTGATCGAGTGCCCCGAACGACCATCGGGGCGTCTGGTCGCGGTCGATCAGGCGGGCACGGATGCCCTCGGGCAGGTCCGGCCGGCGGGTGCACTCGGCGGCCATGGCCAGCTCCATGCGGAACACGTCCTTCAGTGACATCTGTTGCGCGCGTTTCAACTGGGCCCACACCAGCCACATGGAAACCGGGCAGCCGGTCCGGAGGTTGTGCACCGCTGCCTGCCACCAGTCGCTGCTGATGTCGGCGGAAATCAGGCGATCCACGATCGCCGGCAAGTCGTCGCCGGCACCCAGCCTGGCGATGTCCTGTTCATGGGCGGCCAGTTTGCTGGTTTCCAGCGCGCGATAATCCACGGCATTCAGCTGGTTGAGCAGGCGGAACAGGCGGTTGTCGGTGGCCGCGGGACCGTCGGTCCAGCGCTCGCTTTGCAGGCGATCAAGCAGGCTGCTGCGATCCTCGGGGCTGATGGCCATGTCCGCCAGGCCGACCCTGATGGCATCCGAGGCATTGAGGCGGCAGCCGGTCAATCCCATGAACAGCCCGAGGCGCCCCGGCAGACGGTTCAGAAACCAGCTGGCGCCGACATCGGGAAACAGGCCGATGGCCACTTCCGGCATGGCCATGGTGATGTCCGGGGTGATCAGTCGGTAACGGCAGCCGGTGAGCAGGCCCAGCCCCCCGCCCATGATGACCCCGTGGCCAATCCCCACCACCGGTTTCGGGAACCGGTGAAGGCTGTAGTCGAGCCGGTACTCCCGGGTAAAAAAGTCCGCTGCCGGCGCTGACTCATCGGCGCTGATGATCCCATCGTATAACTGCCTGATGTCGCCGCCCGCACAAAAGGCCCGGTCGCCGGCACCCTGCAGAACCACCAGCGCAATGCCGTCATCCTCGGCCCAGGCGTCCAAGGTGCGCTGGACTTCATCGATCATATCAACAGAAAGCGCATTCAGGGTGGCGGGCGAGTCCAGAGTGATCAGGCCGATCCGGCCTTGCAGGCAATCAAGTTCTTGCACCTTGATGGGCATGTTCAGATCTCCGCGTGGCCTTGATGTAACGCATTTGAGGTTCCAAGGCACTGTGCTATAAGTTCAAGCTGTTCGATGTCTGGCACGTGGTTGTCGGACGACGACGACCATAACGATGAGAGGGTAAAACCAATGAGTTTGAAACACTATACCACTGCCGGGTTGTTTGTACTTGGCACCCTGGTGCCTGCGCTGGCCGCGGCGGGCGACGCCGAAGCGGGCAAGGCCAGGGCTGCGGTGTGCGCCGCGTGTCACGGTAAAGACGGTATCGCTGCTATTCCCGGCTATCCGAATCTGGCGGGTCAGAATGAGCAGTACCTGGTCTCATCCCTGAAGGCCTACAAGAACAAGCAGCGCTCTGGCGGTCAGGCTGCCATCATGCAGGGTCAGGCCATGGCCCTGAGCGATGACGACATTGCCAACCTTGCCGCCTATTACGCCAACCTGCCTGCGGGTGGTCAGTAATTACCCTCTGATTCTTTTCACCACCTGAGGTCAGTGGGGCCGGCTCAGGCCGCCCCGCTGACAATCCGGTAACTGGGTTTGTAGGCGCTGGAGCCGGGCAGTTTCATCCGGTCCTGGGCCACAAACTGTTCCAGCATCGCCTCCAGGGGTTTGATCAGGCTGGGGTCGCCGGCAATCTCGAACGGTCCTTTCTCCTGCACCTGGCGAATTCCATTCTCTTTCACGTTACCCGCAACGATGCCGCTGAATGCCTTGCGCAGGTTGGCCGCAATCATGTGCACCGGCTGGTCGCGGTGCAGCTCCAGTGCGCGCATGTTGTCGTGGTCGGGCTCGAACGGCAGCTGGAAGACCGGATCGATTTTCAGCATCCAGTTGAAGTAGTAGGCGTCCTGCATGGCGCGGCGGAAGGTTTCCACCTCTTTCATGCCCTGTTTCATGGTCTGGGCGACCCGGTCCGGGTCATCAATGATGATGTCGTATTTGCTGGCGGCTTCGTCACCCAGGGCGTTGCGGATGAAGCTGTCGATCATCTCGAAGTATTCGGCGTTTTCCTGCTGCCCGGTAAACACCACCGGGAAGGGCAGATCCGCGTTGTCCGGGTGCAACAGGATGCCGAGCAGGTACAGGATTTCTTCCGCCGTGCCCACGCCACCGGGGAACACGATGACTCCGTGCCCGGTGCGCACGAACGCCTCCAGGCGTTTCTCGATGTCCGGCAGGATCACCAGCTCGTTGACGATGGGGTTGGGCGCTTCCGCACCGATAATGCCGGGCTCGGTCAGGCCGATGTAGCGTCCGTTTTTTACCCGCTGTTTGGCATGGCCGATGGTGGCGCCTTTCATCGGGCCCTTCATGGCCCCGGGGCCGCAGCCGGTGCAGATGCTCAGGCCCCTGAGCCCTAGCTGGTGGCCCACTTCCTTGCTGTACTGGTACTCCCGCTGATTGATGGAGTGTCCACCCCAGCACACCACCAGATCCGGCTGACGGCCAGCCTGGAGCACCCGGGCGTTGCGCAGGATGTGGAAGATCAGGTTGGTGATATCCTCCGGATCGTCGCGGCGGAAGCCCGCGGCTGACTGGGGAATCGAGTAGGAATAGATGATGTCCCGCAACACCGAGAACAGGTGCTCGCGAATCGCCCGCAGCATCTCCCCGTCCACAAAGGCGTGGGCAGGGGCGTTTACCAGTTCCAGTTTCAGCCCGCGCGGCTGGGGCACCAGGCGCACGTCAAAGTCGGCGTGGGCTTCCATCAGCGTTTTGCAGTCGTCGGTTTCAACGCCGGTGTTCAGCACCGCCAGGGCGCATTGGCGGAACAACCGGTAGAGACCACCTTCGCTTTTGTCTTTCAGTCGGTTGACTTCGTGGTTGGAAAGAATTTCAAGACTGCCCTCGGGAGACACCAGGGCATTGATGGTCGCTTCGGTCATCTACGGTAAAACTCCTGAACGTTATACAGGGATGAATGCGGGGGCGGGCGCTCGGGCCGGTTGTAATCTTGTTTCGGCAATGCCTGATTTTGAGGCCCCCGCCAAAAACGTTAGACTAAGCCCATTCCGATCAATACGCCACCCGACCTGATTCCGATTTATGAAGCTGCTGATTCGCCCCGCTCCCGAAGTTGCTATCAAAAGTAAGCCCGTTCGCCGACAGCAGATGCGCTACCTGCGTCAGAACATCCGCAAGATTCTCGCCCGTCTGGACGCCGACATCCGTGTGGATGGCAGCTGGGACCGAGTTGATGTGGACGTGCCGGCAGGTCGCGGCCTGTCGGGACTGGTGATCGACGAACTGCTGCGGATTCCGGGCATTTCCACCATTCAGGAAATCGGCGTGTTCCCGTTTGTCAGTATGGACGATGTTGCCGAAAAAGCGCTTGCGGCCTTTGGCGAACGACTTCGGGGCAAAACCTTTGCGGTGCGGGTACGGCGCCATGGTGATCAGGATTTCCGCTCCATTGATCTGGAGCGGGAAGTGGGCGGGGCGCTGATGCAGCAGGCCCGCCCGAGGGGGGTGGACCTGAAATCGCCCGAGGTGGAGGTGCGCATCGAGGTGCAGGACGATCATTTCCACATTGCCCATCGCCGCCACCGCGGTCTGGGTGGCTACCCGTTCGGCAGCGTGGAAACGGTGATGACGCTGGTGTCCGGTGGTTACGATTCCTCGGTTGCGGCCTACCTGAGGATGCGTCGCGGCCTGCGCAGCCACTTCCTGTTTTTCAATCTTGGCGGCACCGCCCATGAGGTGGGTGTGCGGCAGGTGGTGCATTACCTCTGGTTCCGATACGGCTCATCCCACGGTGCAAAATTCGTTTCCGTGCCGTTCGAGGGGGTGGTGGCGGAAATCATGCGCAGCGTCAATCACCGCCACTGGGGCGTTGTGCTCAAACGGCAGATGCTCAAGGCGGCCTCGGCCATCGCGCAACAGAATAACGCCATCGGCCTCGTTACCGGCGATGCGGTGGCCCAGGTCTCGAGCCAGACCCTGACCAACCTGAACGTGGTGGACCGGGCCAGTGAGGAAGTGGTGCTGCGCCCGCTGGTGAGTATGGACAAGGAAGCCATCATCGCCCTGGCGCGGGAGATCGGCACCGAAGCCTACGCGCGCACCATGCCGGAATATTGTGGAGTGATATCCCAGAAACCCGCCACGCGCGCGAAGTTGCACCGGGTGGAAGAGGACGAAGCACTGATGGATGCGGCGGTGTTGCAGCAGGCCATCGATAACCGCGAAGACACGCCAGTCGCCCGCCTGCTGGAGACCACCACCACACCGGAAGATGTGGAACTGGTGCACACGCCGGAGGTGGATGACATCATCATTGACGTGCGTCACCCAGCCGAGGGCGAGCAGTCACCGCTGAGGATGACTAACAACCACGTCATCCAGATTCCGTTTTACGAGCTCAACCGGGAAATTACCGCGCTGGAGGCTGACAAACAGTACCTGCTGTATTGCGATCGCGGCACCATGAGCCGCATGCATGCCGGTCATCTGAAGGCCGAAGGCCACACCAACATCAAGGTGTACGCCCCGGCGTCGTGAGTGAGCGGCAGGGAAGTATCAGCCCTGCAGGCCCTTGAAGAACTGCTGCACGTTGCTGCTCAGCGTCTCCAGGTCGTAACCGCCTTCCTGCACCACCAGGGTGGGCAGACCGGTCTGGCGCAGATGGCTGCCAAGGCGTGCGAAGCCCTCGGAGGTCACCGACACCTTGGCCTGGGGGTCGTCCTTGTAGATGTCAAAGCCGAGGGTCAGCACCATGGCGTCCGGCTGGAACAGGCGGATGGCGGCCAGCGCTTCGTCCAGCTTATGGAAGAAGTCCTCTTCGGACGATCCGTGGGGCATCGGCAGATTGATGTTGTAGCCGTAGCCGTCACCCTCACCGCGCTCATCCTCGAAGCCGCTCACCACCGGGTAGAAGTTGGTCGGGTCACCGTGGATCGAGATGTACAGCACGTCACTGCGGTCGTAGAAAATTTCCTGAATGCCCTGGCCGTGATGCATGTCGGTATCGAGGATGACGATCTTTGGAAAACGGCTCTTCATGTGCTCAGCCGCGATGGCGGCGTTATTGAGGTAGCAGAAACCACCGGCGGCGTCCTTGCGGGCGTGGTGCCCCGGTGGGCGGCACACCGCGTAGGAGGTGCGTTCACCGGCAATCAGCGCATCGGCCGCGCCAAGGGCGGTCTGGGCGGACCAATAGGCGGCGCTCCAGGTGTTGGCGCCGATGGGGCAGCTGCCATCCGCCAGGTAGCGGGCGGCCTCTGCCAGAATGCCTTTCATGGCATTGGGCGAGCGCACGAAGATGTTGGACATGACTTCCTCGCCCCAGTCTTCCGGGATTTCCATCCAGCGCCGATGGGCCGATTCCAGAAACCGCAGGTAGCCCAGGTCGTGAACCTTCGAAATGGGCCCGGCGCCCTGATCGGCCGGCTGCAGTACCGGAATGCCCATCGCCTTGAGACCCTCCAGCATATGGCCGGTGCGATCGGGAACTTCCTGAGGCTGGCGCATCTGACCACGGGTGAAGTAGGTCCTGGGGATGTGCTGGTCCTGCGCTGAGTGGAAAAATGCTTTCATTTACCGGCCTCCTGAATCAATCATGCTTCGAGTATAGGCAGTTAAACCGGGTGGTCAAAACACCTTGGTGTGACTTTACAGCCCGTGTTTCTACATCCACTATGAAAGGCATACCTGTGAGATGCAAACACCCATTGAGAGCTGACAGATAGCAGCCTATCAACGAAAGGAGCCGAGATGATCGAGTCACCCCTGCTTGACAAGCTGACTGGCTATATCGGCGGTCGCTGGTCCGATTCCTCCGAGGGCAACACCTTTGACGTCTACAACCCCGCCACCGGCGAGGTTATTGCCAAAGTACCCTCCATGTCAGAGGCGGATGTGGTGGCCGCGGTCGAGGCGGGCAAATCCGCACTCAGGCTGACCAGTCCTTACACCCTGGAAACGCGCCGCAAGTGGCTCGAAGGTATCCGCGACGCGTTGAGAGAGCACAAGGAAGAAGTGGGCCGCATTCTGTGCATGGAGCACGGCAAGCCGCTCAAGGAAGCACAGGGCGAGGTGGATTACGCCGCCGGGTTCTTCGATTACTGCTCGAAGCACATCCAGGCGCTGGACGCCCACACCCTGACGGAAAAGCCCAAAGACTGCACCTGGACGGTTCACTACCGCCCCATCGGCGTCGCCGGGCTGATCACGCCGTGGAACTTTCCCATCGGCATGATTGCCAAGAAGTTGTCTGCGGCCCTGGCGGCCGGCTGCCCTTCGGTGATCAAGCCGGCCAGCGAAACGCCGCTGACCATGGTTGCCCTGTTCCGGCTGATGGACAAGTACGTGGACATGCCCGATGGCATGGTCAACCTGGTGATGGGCAAGGCCAGCGTGATCGGCAAGGTGCTGTGTGAAAGTCCCGATGTGCCGATGCTGAGCTTCACCGGCTCCACCGAAGTGGGCCGCAAATTGGTGGTCGACACCGCCGAACAGGTGAAGAAGCTGGCGCTCGAGCTGGGCGGTAACGCCCCGTTCATCGTGTTCGATGACGCCGACCTGGATGCCGCCGCTGACAACCTGATCGCCAACAAATTCCGGGGTGGTGGGCAGACCTGCGTCTGCGCCAACCGGATTTTCGTGCACGAGAAAGTGGCCGACGCCTTTGGCGAGAAGCTGGCGGCGCGGGTCAACAAGATGACCGTGGGTAATGGTTTGACGGAAGACGTGGATCTCGGCCCGCTGATCAACCAGGCCGGCTTCGACAAGGTCAAACGCCACCTGGAAGATGCCCTGGCGAACGGCGCCTCGCTGGTCGCTGGCAAGAAACCGGAAGACCTGGGCGAAGGCCACCTGTTCTTCCCGCCCACGGTGATCACTGATGTGAATCGGGATATGTGCTGTTACCGGGAAGAAACTTTCGGTCCACTGGTGCCCATGGCGCTGTTCCGCAGCGAGGAGGAAGTGATCGACGCCGGTAACGACACCGAGTTCGGCCTGGCTTCCTACGTGTTCACCAACGACGCCGAGCGCGCCCAGCGCGTTGCCGCCGGCCTGCGCTTTGGCCACTGCGGCTGGAACACCGGCACCGGTCCGACTCCGGAAGCGCCGTTTGGCGGCATGAAAGCCTCCGGCATCGGCCGAGAAGGCGGTCTGGAGGGTTTGTTCGAATTCGTCGAAGCCCAGACAGTGCCAAGAGGCTTTTAATCCGTAAGCCCTCTCCGTAGGACGTAGTCGCACGGGGGAGGTTCCCCTTCAGGACACGCTACGAGCACATCCATGTGCGCTTCGCTGTGGCCATCCATGGCCACAGATAGTCCTGAAGGGGAACCTCCCCCGCGCTTGTTCAGCCTCAGTGCAGGCTTATCAAGTTCTCAGGATTCCAGTCATCGTAGGTCGGATTAGCAACGCGTAATCCGACAACAGCCCCGCCGACAAACCCTTTCTTCTCCTGTTATACTTCAACACCTGTTCATTTAACCAGTAGCGATCAAACCCCTATGGATGTCTCCCACATTATCGACGCCCTCAACGACGCCCAGCGCGAGGCCGTAACCGCGCAGAACGATCACCTGCTGGTGCTGGCCGGCGCCGGTAGTGGCAAGACGCGGGTGCTGGTGCACCGGATTGCGTGGTTGATGCAGGTGGATCGGGTGCCACCCACGGGGATTCTGGCGGTCACTTTCACCAACAAAGCGGCGAAAGAGATGCGGTACCGCATCGAGCAGATGATGGACATTCCGGCGCGGGGGCTGTGGTTCGGTACCTTCCACGGCATTGCCCATCGCCTGCTGCGATCCCACTGGCAGGATGCGGGTCTGCCGGAGAATTTCCAGGTGCTGGACAGCGACGACCAGCTGCGGCTGATCAAGCGGGTGATGCGGGAGCTGCAGATCGATGAGAGCCGCTGGCCGCCGAAGCAGGCGCAGTGGTTTATCAACAGCCAGAAAGACGAGGGGCTGCGGGCGGATCACATCCAGGAGAATCCCGGAGACCAGTTCACCTCCACCATGCTGACGGTCTATCGCCAGTACGAAAAGCTGTGCCAGCTCAGTGGTCTGGTGGACTTCGGTGAGTTGCTGCTGCGCTCCCACGAATTGTGGCTGCATCGGCCCGAGCTGCTGGCCCATTACCAGGGCCGCTTCCAGCACATTCTGGTGGACGAGTTCCAGGACACCAACACCATTCAATACGCCTGGTTGCAGGTTCTGGCCAGCCACCGTGTGCCGCTGACCGTGGTGGGGGACGACGACCAGTCCATTTACGGCTGGCGTGGCGCCAAGATCGAGAATATCCAGCAGTACCAGCGGGATTTTCCCAACTCGCGGCTGGTGCGGCTGGAGCAGAACTACCGCTCCACCCAGCTGATCCTGAAAGCGGCCAACTCGGTGATTGCCAACAACCAGGGCCGCCTCGGTAAGGAGTTGTGGACCGATGGTCCCGAAGGTGAGCCCATCAGCCTGTACGCGGCGTTCAACGAGCAGGACGAAGCCAACTTCATTGCCGACACCATCTCCAGTTGGGTGCAGGACGGCAATCTGCGCAGCGAATCCGCCATTCTCTACCGCTCCAACGCCCAGTCCCGGGTGCTGGAAGAGTCCCTGATGCGCCAGGGCATTCCCTACCGGGTCTACGGCGGCTTGCGGTTCTACGATCGCCAGGAGATTCGCAACGCACTGGCGTACCTGCGTTTGGTGCATTACCGCCGCGATGACGCCGCGTTCGAGCGGGTGGTGAACATCCCTACGCGGGGCATCGGTGCCAAGAGCCTGGCGGAACTGCGGGAAGTGGCCACCGGCCAGAGCATTTCCCTGTGGGAGGCGGCGGAGCGCTTGCTGGAAGCCGGCTTGATCAAGGGCCGCGCCAAAACCGGCCTGCAATCCTTCATGGCGATTATCCACGACCTGTCGGAGATGGCGGACGACGCCTCCCTGCACGGTTTGATGAAGCAGACCATCGAAGCGAGCGGGCTGAAGGACTACCACGCCAGTGAAAAAGGCGAGAAGGGCCAGGCCCGGGTGGAAAACCTGGAGGAACTGGTCAACGCCCTGTCGGACTTCGAGGTGGAAGAGGGGGTGGATCCTCTGGCGGAATTCATTGCCCAGGCGGCGCTGGACGCCGGCGAGTCCCAGGCGGAATCCCACGAAGACAGCGTGCAGCTGATGACCCTGCACTCCGCCAAGGGCCTGGAGTTTCCGTTGGTGTTCCTGGCCGGGGTCGAGGAGGGGCTGTTCCCCCACAGCATGTCCCTGGAAGAGCCGGGGCGGATGGAAGAGGAGCGGCGGCTGGCTTACGTGGGCATTACCCGCGCCATGAAGCAGTTGGTACTCACGTACGCGGAATCCCGCCGGCTGTATGGGCAGGAGAAGTTCAACGCCCTGTCACGGTTCGTGCGGGAGATTCCCGGTGACTGCATTCAGGAAGTGCGGCTGCGCAATACGGTCAGCCGCCCGATGATGATGGAGCGGCCGAACGAGAGCCTGTTCAGCCAGGACTCCGCGGCGCAATCCGGTTTCAGCCTGGGGCAGCGGGTGCGCCACCCGAAGTTTGGCGAGGGCGTGGTGATGAACTCTGAAGGCACCGGCCACCACACCCGCGTTCAGGTCAATTTCGATGAGGGCGCCAAGTGGCTGGTACTGGCCTATGCGCCGCTGGAAGCTTGCTAGTTACGGCTTTCGCACTGGATCATATTGCTTTGTGCCCGGTCTGAACCCAAGACATCCGCAAACCGCCGGGCAAGCCCTGAAGCGCGTCGACTTATCTTTGCCGTCTTACAGGATCCGGTACTATGGCCAGTCACAGCATTCTCGACACACTGACGAACAGTTTGCGAAAAGAAACCCTGGAGACCGTGCGTGTGGCGCGTTTTCCCCCGGGGCAGATCCTGTTCAGGGCAGGTGAGGATTGCCAGGGGCTCCCGCTGATAGTGGGCGGCAGGATCAAGGTGCAGATGACCGGCGTTTCCGGTCACAGCATTGTTCTCTATCGGCTGGAAGCCGACGATATCTGCACGCTTTCTATCGGCTGCCTGATGACGGGCCGGGCCTATCGCGCCGAGGCGGTAGTTGAAGAGGAAGCCGAAGCCCTGTTGATTCCGCGAGGTGCATTTGATCGGCTGATGGATCAGTCCGCCGGCTTCCGGATGGGGGTTATGGAATCCTACGGGCGTAGGCTGGATGATCTGATGCTGCTGGTAGAGGAGGTTGCCTTCCGCCGCATGGATCAGAGGCTGGCAGAGTGGCTATTGGAGCGGGCGGATCGCGGGCCCGTAGTCATCACCCACCAGCAACTTGCCGTGGAACTCGGCACCGCCAGAGAGGTGGTGAGCCGCCTGCTGAAAGAGCTGGAGAGGCACGATAAGGTCAGGTTGGCTCGTGGGAAAATCGAGGTGACCAACCTGAGGTAATGGGTCTCTTACGAGTCCCGGCTGGAGCGAGCGGCAGGGCTGTTCTGGAGGGGGACGGTGACTTTGTCACTGAAAGCGGCTTCCTGGCGGAGTAACTTGGCGGTGAAATCCGGTCAATAACTCAGAAAGGAGTGTTTACCCATGATCCGATCCGTTATAACCCTGGCTGTTGCCGCACTGATTGCGGCAGCGCCTGTTGGCGTTCACGCCGACAATGACAAGGGTGCGGTGGAGGAGGTGTTGGTCATCCTGTCCAGCAGACTCTCTGCAGACCCAGGGCATGGCGATGGTGCTTTCCAATACCATGGCTCGGCAAGGTGCAAAGGTGAATGTGCTGCTGTGCGACAAAGCTGGTGACCTGGCATTGAAATCCTACGACGCACCGAAGCTCAAGCCCAAGGATGTCACGCCCGGCCAAATGCTTCGTGGCCTGCTCAAGGAGG
>JAEPMM010000293.1 GCA_017643965.1 Marinobacter sp. | reverse complement strand
CGTTCGTTCCGTTGATCGACCGGCAACTGGTGATTGCCCGCGGCCGCAACGCCACTGATGAGATCCACGCCCGCGACGAGGCCGCCCGTGCCAGCCGGCTGTACCGACTGATCACCGCAAACACCACCGACCTGATTTCCCGCCACGCGCCGGATGGCCGCTTCATCGACGCCACCCCCGCGTCCTGGCGGTTATTGGGCTACTGGCCGGAAGAGCTGCGCGGAAAACCGCTGGACGAGGTGTTCCGCGGGGCTTCGGTGAGCCAACAGATTCAGGACACCCGCCGCACCCTCAGAGACGATGGCTACGCCACCATGACCCTGCAGATAACTCACCGGGATGGCAGCAACCGCTGGTTCGAGATCGCCAGCCGCGCGATCCGTGAAACCTATACCGGGGCGGTCATCGAGGTGGTGAGCATTTCCCGTGACATCACCGCCCGCGTGGAAACCGAGGAAAACAACCGGCGCCTGGCAGACGAACTGGCCCACGCCGCGCGGCTGGCGACACTGGGTGAGCTGGCGTCCAGCATCGCCCATGAGATGAACCAGCCACTGGCCACCATTGTGAATTTTGCCAGCGCCAGCCAGCGCTACCTGAGGCAGGCCGGGGACAACCCACAGATGCTTGAACGGGTAGACGATGGTTTGCATCGCATCACCCACCACGCCAATCGCGCCTCGGAAGTCATCAAACGCCTGCGGGCGTTCCTGCACAAGGGCCAGAAACGCACCGCCCCGATCGAGATTAACGAGGTCATCCGCAACGTGGTGCGCCTGTGCCAGTGGGATGCCGACAAGAACGGCGTGGTGATCCGTGAATGCCTCGCCGCTCCCAGCCCGGTCATCACCGCCGACCCGGTATTGCTGGAACAGGTGCTGATCAACCTGATCCGAAACGGTATCGACGCCACGCTTGAGCGTGCGCTCAAGGCCACCCCCGAGGCCAGCCACAGCCACCGCGGCAGGCCGGCAGAGCTCACCATCACCAGCTGTGTGACGGCGGCGTCTGAAACTCTGATCGAGGTGACGGATGAGGGCACGGGGCTGGACGACGACGGCCTGCGGGAAATGTTCACGCCGTTCTATACCAACAAGCCCCAGGGGCTCGGTCTCGGATTGTCCATGAGCCGCTCGATCATCGAGGGATTTGGCGGGTTCCTGGATGCGACCCCGGCGGCCACCGGCGGCCTTACACTGACCTGCCGTTTCCCCCGCTCACGGGCAGCGCGCAACACCCACACCACAATTCCGGAGAGTCCTGTTCATGACTGACAAGCCCACCACGGTGTATGTGGTTGACGACGACGCCGGCATGCTCGAATCCACCCAGTGGTTGCTGGAATCCGTCGGCCTGCAGGTTGTGGCCTGCCGTGACGGCCGCCAGTTTCTGGATTCCCTGGGCGACAGCAGCAACGGTTGCGTGATTCTGGATGTACGGATGCCGGGGCTCGGCGGGCTGAACGTTCAGGAGGAGCTGCAAAAGCGGGGGTCACGGCTGCCGATCATTTTTGTGTCCGGGCATGCCGATGTACCGATCGTGGTGCGCGCGTTCAAATCCGGCGCCTTCGACTTCATCGAAAAACCGTTCAACGAACAGTTGCTCCTCGACAGCGTGCAACAGGCGCTGCAGGAACACCAGCAAACCAGCCTGCAGCAACGCGGTGACGACAACACCGAGGCGCTGATCGCCACCCTGACCCGCCGGGAACGGGATGTGTTCCTGCCGCTGGCGCGGGGCTATACCAGCCGCGAGATCGCAGACATGCTGGGTGTCAGCGTCAAGACCATCGATCTGTACCGGTCGCGGGTGATGAAACGGCTGGGCGTGGAGCGAACGCCGGACGTCACCGGTATTGCCATCGCCGCAGGCCTGATCAGCCCGCTGTCGCTAAGAGCCTCAACCGCCCAGGGACTCCCCGGCTAACTCCCCCAACCGTCGCACCGCCTGTTCGATCCGTTCCGACCAGGGGTTGGTGCTGTTGATCCTCAGGCAGTTGCTGTACTTGTCCGCCGTGGAAAACATCATTCCCGGTGCCACATTGATGTTTTCCTGTCGGGCCCGGTAATACACGTCCGTGCCAGTGTCCTTACCCGGCAACTGCACCCAGATCACGAAGCCCCCCTGGGGCCGGCTGACGGCCGTGCCCTCCGGGAACCAGCGGGCTACCGCGGCGCGCATGCGCTCTGTGGTCTGGCGGTAGTTCTGGCGGGCCGACCGCAGGTACCGGTCGTACCCGCCCTGCTCGAGAAAATGCCCCACCGCCAGCTGAGGAAGACTGGCGGTCGCCAGATTCACAAAATACTTGTGCTGCCTGGCTTCTGCCATATAGCGGCCCGGCACCATCCAGCCCAGTCGCAGCCCCGGCGAAATGGTCTTGGAGAAGGAACTGCAATAAATCACGTTGCCGGTGCGATCAAAAGCTTTCGCGGGCCGCGGGCGCTCGCCGCTGTGGAACAGGTCACCGTAGATGTCGTCCTCGATAAGCGGGACACCCGCGTCCTCCAGCATGGCGACCAGCTGCTGCTTGCGCTCGTCGGGCATGCACACTCCCATCGGATTGCTATGATTGGTCACCACCACGCAAGCTTTCACCGGCCACTGCTCCAGGGCCACCTGCAGCCCTTCCAGGCTGAGCCCTTCCGCCGGGTGGGTGGGCACCTCAATGACCCGCAGGCCGACCACCTCCAGCGCATGAAGAATACCGGGGAACGAAGGTGACTCCACCACCACGATGTCACCGGGCACGGTCACCGCCCGCAAAGCCAGAATGATGGCTTCCTGGGCGCCGTTGGTGGCAAGCACGTCATCGGCGGTGATGGGCACGCCCAGGGTGGCCATGCGCTGGGCCAGCTGGCGCCGGTAGGACTCCTTGCCGGGGAACGCGTAATCCTGATACTCCAGCCCACGCCGCGCCGCCCACAGGATCGACTGCTGAATCTGGCGCACGGGCAGGAAATCCGGGTGCGGCACCGCGGCGGCCAGCGGCACCATGCGCTTCTGCTCATCCACACACAGCTCCAGCGCCATATCCCGAGCGCTGACCGGCATCGGCCGTGCCTGGTAGCGCTGCATGATCGGCTCGGGCGCGTCCCTGGCCGGCAAACGCACAAAGAAACCGCTGCGCTCCCGGGCCTGCAAACAGCCCCGGCCCTCCAGTGTCTGATGCGCCTGCAGTACGGTCGAGATGCTGACCCCGAACTGACGGCTGAGAACCCGCACGCCGGGCAGGCGCTCGCCTTCGCGATACACGCCATCGCGAATCAGGGCCTGGATCTGATCTGCCACCTGATTATAGAGAATCCCCATAACGCTATCCTGCCAGAACTGTGGCCATCACGGGCAGTACAGATCGCCCGGATTCCGACCGGTACAGTTCTCTTACCAGAGCATCTGTACCGGTTCAAAAACAGATTATCTGAATCTGTAATGGATGTCAGCGACGGCCCACAATGGAATCGTCAAACAACGGAAGAGGGACTTTCGCCATGAACGCCTTGAACCGGGCCCTGCCCGGGACCACCGAGCCATCATCGACCGGCGTCAGCAGAAAAGATCTGCTGGCACTGAACAGCCACTCGCGACAGCCGGCCGTGCTCAAAGGCAGCCGCGCCACAACCCAGTGGCTGACAGACCTGGGCTTCAGGATCAGCCTGCGGCGCCCGCATCACTGGGTGCTGACCCACACCGGCCCCCTGCCCGAATGGCACTTTTACAGTGACGCTGAACTTGAACAATTTGCCACCGGCAAAGCCCACGAATACGCTAGACGACTTCTGAAGGAGACATGCCCATGAGTTTTCCGATCTACCAGGTTGACGCCTTCACCGGCGAACTGTTCGGCGGCAATCCGGCTGCCGTCATGCCACTGGACCACTGGCTTGACGACGCCACCCTGCTGGCGTTGGCCGGTGAAAACAACCTGTCTGAAACCGCCTTTTTCGTCCGCGAAAACGACAGCGCCGATGCCGACTTTCACATCCGCTGGTTCACCCCCGGTGCCGAGGTGCCTTTGTGCGGGCACGCCACCCTGGCCAGTGCCTGGGTGATCTTCAACAAGCTGGGCTGGTCCGGTGAACGCATCCGCTTGCGCTCACAAAGCGGCATTCTCGGCGTGCAGCAAAACGCCGATGGCTGGCTCACGCTCGATTTTCCGCGACTCGACTGGCAGGAGAGGCCCACACCGGATCTGCTGAAACAGGCACTGCCCGGCGCGCCCGACACTGCCCTGTTCGTCCCTAATGACACCAATTACCTGCTGACCCTGGAATCGGAACAGGCGGTGCTGGACGCCGCTCCCGACATGCGGTTACTGAAACAGCTGGGCAACCAGGGCGTGATCTTGACGGCCCATGGCGAGAACTGCGACTTCGTCAGCCGCTACTTCGCACCCGGAGTCGGTATTGATGAGGACCCGGTCACCGGCTCCATTCACAGCGTGCTGGTGCCCTGGTGGGCCGGCAAACTCGGAGGCACCCGCTTTCTGGCCCGTCAGCCGTCGCCGCGTGGCGGTGAGCTTCCCTGCGAACTGAAAGGCGACCGGGTAGAAATCGCCTGCCAGGCGGCCCTTTGTCTGGAGGGACATGTTCACCTGTAGCGGGTCACGTTACAAAACCGCCCTGGAGTTGGGTGAT
>JAEPMM010000465.1 GCA_017643965.1 Marinobacter sp. | reverse complement strand
GAGTTACAGTCTGAAGAAGATGATCCGCTTGCTCAGTTTGAATATGAGGGTAACTGGTTTACGAAAATCGTTGACTGGATGTGCGAGAAGTCAGGCCTTTTCGTTGCGTTCTGGACCATCAACGCAGTGCTGTTCTATTTCTTTGAAGTGGTAATGCGTTACCTCTTCAACATGCCGACGATCTGGGTGCACGAAGCCAGCTTCCTGATTTTCGGTATGCAGTACATTCTTGCCGGCGCTTTCGCGCTGTTGCATGGCGCTCACGTGCGGGTGGATGTTGTCTACAACTTCCTGCCGGTTCGCGGGCGAGTGGGCATGGATATTTTCACTTCCATGTTTTTCTTTATTTTCGCGGCGGTTCTGGCCATCACCTCCTGGACCTTCTTCCAGGATTCTCTGATGATGCAGGAGACCACTGTCGAGACCTGGGGCATTCAGTACTACCCCGTGAAAGGTGTGATGTTTGTGGGCGCAATCCTGTTGCTGCTTGCCGGTTTTTCCAAACTGCTTAAAGACATCGTTCTGTTCATTCGTCTCGGTCAGGAGCGCACATCATGAGTTCTATTACTGCAGCGCCCAACAACGGCTTGGCCGGGAAGCTGGGCACTTGGTTAATGATCATCGCCACCGTTGTGCTGGCGTTTGTCATCTGTGTTGAGTTGATCAACATTCTGTTTTACGACCCGTGGAGTGACGAGAAATTTCTCTTCAAGCTCTCGGGTAGCCTTTCCGGCGTAGAAATCGGTCCGTTGACCTATCTGATGTTCGGCTCCCTTGCCGTCGCGCTGATGATGGGTTTGCCCTTGGCTTTCGTGACCGGTGGCCTGGGTGTCATGTTCATCTATCTGGTGGGTGACGCCATGATGCTGAATATCGTCCCCGGCCGGATCTTCCCGCTGATGGCCAACCCAGACATCGCGGCGATTCCCCTGTTCATCTTCATGGCATCCATGCTTGAGCGCGCGGGCCTGATCGAAGAGATGTTCAGCGTGGTATACAAGTGGATGGGTGGCATCAGTGGCGGTCTTGCCGCTGCAACAATTGTGGCGTCAACGATTCTGGCGGCGATGGTGGGTGTTATCGGCGCTGCCGTTGTCACCATGGGCATTATTGCCCTGCCGGCCATGCTGAAGCGGCATTACGATCACAAGATTGCCATCGGCTCCATCATGGCAGGCGGCACCCTGGGTATCCTCATTCCGCCTTCGATTCTCGCTATCCTGTACGCAGTAGTGGCGCAGCAGTCGGTGGGCGAGCTTTACCTGGGCTCGCTGCTGCCGGGCTTGCTGCTCTCAGGCCTGTACCTGACCTACGTGCTGGTTCGCAGCTGGATAAACCCGAAGCTTGGGCCGCCGATTCCGCCGGAAGACCGGATCAGTCTGAAAGAGAAGGTTAAGCTGCTCGGCAACCTGATCGCGCCTCTCGCGCTGGTTGGTCTGGTTCTTGGTTTGCTGTTCGGCGGTATTGCCACGCCGGTTGAAGCCGCAGGTATCGGCTCGTTCGGTGCCATCATCGTTGCGATGATGCACAAGAAATTCTCGATCGCGGGTCTGCGTGAAGCATCTGTGACCACCGCAAAAGCATCCGCCATGGTTCTCTGGATCATGTTCGGTGCCTCGGTGTTCGTGGGCTTCTACATCCTCCAGGGTGGTCAGCAGTTCGTAACGGACGCGATTCTTGGCACCGGTATGTCTGCCTACGGCATCCTGTTCCTGTTGATGGTGCTGCTGGTTGTACTGGGTATGTTCCTTGACTGGGTTGGTATCCTGTTGCTCGCGGTACCCATCTTTATTCCGATCGTGAAAGCGCTGGAGTTCCCCGGCCTGTTCGGCTTCCCGCCGGTTGCCGGTGACGACGTGGTGCTCTGGTTCGGTGTGTTGTACCTGGTGAACATGCAGATGTCTTTCCTGAGTCCGCCGTTTGGTTACGCACTGTTCTACATCCGTGGCGTTTGTCCCCCGGAAATCTCCATGGGTACCATCTTTAAGTCATCCCTGGTGTTCCTGGCGATTCAGGCGTTCGGGCTGTTCATGTGTGTTCTGATTCCCGGCATCGTGACCTGGCTGCCAGGGCTGGTTTACGGCTAATCAAATCCAGGAGT
>JAEPMM010000470.1 GCA_017643965.1 Marinobacter sp. | reverse complement strand
CTCTATTCTTGCTCAAGACAAAACTCAATTTCGACGAGTCACTGTCCTGATATTTCGTATCCGAAATACCTCGGCCAGCGCCCACACGAATTACTTGGTTAACTTTTTAAAGAGCGTTTGAGCTGTTGCTCAATCAAGGTGAAGTATTCTACATCGTTCCGCCGCCTTGTCAACCGTTTATCTGAAGAATTTTAAAACTCGTTTTCTTCAATACTTTCAAACAGTTGCCCTTCGAATCCGGAGCCGCCTAATCGGCCTGCCCCTCGAAGGAGATGCGCATTCTACAGACCTGCCCGAAGGTGTCAACGAGCAACCGGAATTATTTTTGAGAAGTAGCGGTTTCCCCCTACACAGCCGCTCAGAAGTCGATCACTTTGCTCAGTGAACGAGCAATTCACGGCTTTTTCGCAGCGAAACGATGACGCACCGCCAGTGACCACCAGAGCCTGAGCCCCAATAACAGAAGCACAACCGCCCCGTACACGACCATTTCACCGATATCGCTCCGTGCCTGCCACAGGAAATGCACCCACGCCGCAAGAGCGACAACATATATCGACTTGTGCAGCGTTTTCCAACGCTTGCCCAATCGCCTGACCATGCCTTGGGTGGAGGTCAGCGCCAGCGGCACCATCAGTAGGAGCGCGGCCAGGCCCGCAACGATGTAAGGTCGCTTGGTGAACGTTGCCCACACATCCTGCCACCCCAGAATGAACTGTAAAAACGCGAGTACGTGCAGGACCACATAAAAGAAACTGAACAGACCGAGCATCCGCCTCACCCGAATCCATCCGGGCCAGCCGGTCCATTTGCGCAAGGGCGTCATGCACAGTGTGGCCAGCAGCAACTGGAAAGCCGCAAGGCCGAGCGACTCGGTTAGCTCCTGCCCGGGGTCCGGACCCAGATCTCCGCTGACCAGGCGGGACACCAACAGCGCCAGGGGAAGTAGCGCAGCCAGCGCCACCAGTGCCCGGAACGCCAGCAGCCCGCCACGGCTCACCGGCCAGCGGATGGACACTGACATCAATACTGTTTCCTGAGATCCATGCCTTTATAGAGGTGCGCGACCTGCTCACCGTAACCGTTGAACTTCAGGGTCTCTCGCCAGTTCGGTGACAGCAGCCCGGAAGGCAGGCGTCGTTCACGCTTCTGACTCCATCGCGGATGATCCACCTCAGGATTCACGTTGGCATAGAAGCCGTATTCATCAGGCGCCAGCATTTCCCAGGTTGTTTGCGGGCGCTTTTCCTGGAACCGGATCTTGACGATGGATTTGATGCTCTTGAAGCCATACTTCCAGGGCACGACCAGCCTCAGAGGGGCGCCGTTCTGATTGAGCAGGGTTTTTCCATAAAGGCCGACAGCCATAAAAGCCAACTCGTTCATGGCCTCATCCATGCGCAAACCTTCCTGATACGGCCAATCGATCGTGCTGAAGCGGGATCTCTGCCCCCGCATCTGCTCGGGATCGTGGAGGGTTTCAAAGTAAACATACTTTGCGTTGCCCGCAGGCTCGAACTGTTCCAGCAGATCGGCAAGCGGCACACCTATCCACGGGATGACCATGGACCAGGCCTCAACACAGCGAAGCCGGTAGATTCGCTCTTGGTAGTTGTGGGGTTTGAGCACATCTTCAAGGGCATATTGCCCCGGCTTGCCACACGCTCCCTCTACCGTCACGGACCAGGGGTCGACTGACATCTCCCCCGCATACGTGGCGGGATCGCCCTTGCCCGTCCCGAACTCGTAAAAGTTGTTATAACGAACAACGTCATCAAGCGGTGTCTGCTTCTCGTCAGTACTGAACCCGGGCATTTTGTCGAATATCAGCGACTGGCCGGGCACCGGCAAAGAAGCGGCCGACAATAATCCCGGCGCCAGTAGCGACGCGGCGAACCCGGCACTGCCGGCCATGAAGCGACGGCGGTCCCGGAACACTGGCTCGGGAGTGACCTCGGACCAGAGCAAAGCCCAGGATGGACGTTTCTTGATAAACATTGATATCTCCGCGACCAATCATGCGCCGGAACACGCGATTTGCCCT
>JAEPMM010000366.1 GCA_017643965.1 Marinobacter sp. | reverse complement strand
TCCCCAGCATGTACCGATCCAGCAGGTTCAGCTCCTTGAACTCGACCATGCTCTTGATCTGGGGCCGGATCTGCCATCCACCACTGGGAGACGGGGTAAAAAACTGCTTCTGCCGATCGGGAGACAGCCCGCGTCCGATTGCGATCATCTCGTATTCACCCTTGCGTGCCACTTCCAGAACGCTTTTGGATATGTCGGTGGCGGTGATCTTCACATCCCTGAGCTTCCCCGGTCGCTGCCGACGGAACTCTTCAATGATCATTGCAACCGAATAGGGCTCCTGCCCCGTTGAGCTTGCGGCAGACCACATTCTGAGAGGCTGAAGCGACTGACGCTCGGCAAACTCCGGAAGCAGTTTGTCCTGAAGGATGCGGAAGGGATGGTTATCACGGAACCAGAGAGTTTCGTTGGTGGTCATCGCATCAATGACCACTTCCCGCAGGTTGCTGCGACCGGACCGTTTCAGGCGGTCCAGCAGTTCACCCAGGGTCGTGAGCTGGTTTTCCTCCAGAATACGGCGCAAGCGGCTCTTCACCAGGTACTGCTTGTTCTCACCAAGCAATATGCCGCACGCATCCTGCAGGAACGTTTTGAAGGCCTCATATTCCTGTGGCGTAATGTCCGCTTTCATTGAATCTCTGCGTCAGGTGAAACAAAGGACGTCAGGGGCACAACCTATTCCCTGTCGATAATCTCCATCACTTTCTCTGCCAGTTCATCGGCGCTGAACTTGGCCATGAACACATCCGCCCCCACCTTCTGCACCATGGCAGTGTTGAAGACCCCACTGAGTGAGGTATGGAGCATGATGAAGATATCCCGGATAGCAGGATCACTCTTGCAACGGGTTACAAGGGTGTAGCCGTCCATTTCCGGCATTTCGACATCGGAAATCATCAACGACAGGTGGTCGCTGGCTTTCGAGCCGTCCGCAGTGATCTGCTTCAGATAGTCCAGCGCCTGCTTGCCGTCATCCCGGGTGATCACTTCCATACCAATCGCCGTCAGGCAGCGCTCGATCTGGCGGCGGGCCACCGAGGAATCGTCCACGACCAGCACCGGCAGATGGCCGCTAACCCTTTGCAGGCTTCTCGCACGAACGTCTTCTGACACATCATCCTTTAGCGGAGAAACTTCTGCAAGAATCTTTTCTACGTCAATGATTTCAACCAGTTTGTCGTCAACTTTAGTGACGGCAGTCAGGTAAATCTCCGTGCCTGCACCTTTCGGCGGCGGGAGCATGTCTTCCCAATTCATGTTCACAATTCGATCCACGCCCGCCACCAGGAAACCCTGGGTCTTGCGGTTGTATTCCGTGATGATCACGAAGCTGGTCGCCAGTTCTTCCTGCGGAATGCCCGGCATCCGGATCGACATCGCCAGATCGATGATGGGAATGGTTTCACCGCGGATGTGGGCAACGCCGCGCACCATGCTGCGGCTGTTGGGAATGGATGATAACCGCGGGCACTGCAACACTTCCTTGACCTTGAAAACGTTGATGCCGTACATCTGCCGGCCCCGCAGGCGGAACAACAGCAACTCCAGTCGGTTCTGCCCCACCAGCTGCGTCCGTTGATTAACACTGTCGAGTACCCCTGCCATTGCGCCTCTCCCGAACCTGCCACTTGATACCGGCATGTATTTTGCTGATTCTTTGTCAATGCCGGTCTCAACGCCAAGGATCGCCGGTTTTTTGACTCGCTAAGCACGATTAACGGCTGCTACCCGGAAACCTGAAGCACAGGCGGGTTTTTTGCCTCAATACCGACAGCATAGGACAAACTGCCGCTTATGCGCACCACGATTTTTGTCGCAACGCTGGCAATGACACTGCTGGTTACCATGTCACCCGAACTGCAGGCGGCCAACACCACGGCCGCCCAGATCAAGCGCGCCGCGAGCACTTTTCTGGGCGAGTTCAGCGTCGAGCAGAAAAAGCGTGGCTTTGACGTGGCCTTCAAAACCGGTCGGCTGGACAGCAGGCTGGCCCTTGCTACCTGCAACAAGCCACTGGCAGTGAGTTTCAGCAGTGACGTGTGGAAAACAACCCAGCCTACCCTTCAGGTCGCCTGCAGCGGTGATCGCCCCTGGCGGATGTTTCTTAATTCCACAGTTACTATCGACGGCGACGGTCTGGTCGCTGCACGCCCTCTGGCGCGCGGCGAGAGAGTGACCGGTAGCCTGATAAAGGCCGAGCGGGTGACCGTCAACGCAACACGCCGCGGCGTTATTACCGATCCGGATCAGCTTGTCGGGATGGAAATGCGGCGTGGGGTGAACACCGGCACACTCATGACGCCGGATCTTCTGTCCGCTCCTGCGGCCGTCGCCCGCGGTGACCATGTTATGATCACCGCCCGAAGCGGCCATTTTTCAGTGAACTCCCGGGGCAAAGCCCTGGCGGACGCCAGCGTAGGCGACCAGGTTCTGGTGGAGAACCTGTCATCGTCACGCACCGTAAAAGCCCGGGTTACGGCTCCGGGCCAGGTCGAAATACCGATGTGATCGACGGCGGGCCTTTTCCGCAAGCGGCAAGACCTTGCCGACGGAAAATCGGCAGACAGGCAAATATTTTTCGTCGACGTTAAAAAAAACCCTAAAGCTTTGCGCTGAGCCGCCGATACGCAAGTATAAAATTCACGAATGCTGTCGTTGCACAGTTAATCAGGTAAGCAGGTACCGATATGTCAGTTGACTTTAATGGAATTGGCCCCGGCCAGGTCAACACCCAGAGAACCACGGCCGACAAGTCTGCCTCCACGCAGAACACCCAGCCAGCATCGCCTGAACAGGCGAAGGGGCAGGCATCGGACGCTCGCGGTGAGAACGTGAATCTGAGCAGCCAGGCGAAGAATCTGAAGCAGTTGGAGCAGAAGCTCGGTGATTACCCCGAGATGGACGACGACCGCATCGAACAGATTCGTGCAGCCCTGGCTGACGGTTCCTACAAGATTGACGCCGAGAAACTGGCCCAGAAAATGCTTGAGATGGATGAAAGCATTTTCGGGTGAGTAAATCATGGCTGCAATTGATGAACTGAAAGACCTTCTTTCCCAGGATATCCGCCAGCTTCAGAACCTGGCGGAATTGCTGGAGCAGGAGAAGTCCTGCCTTTCCACCTCAGACATGGCGTCTCTTCAATCCCTGACCGGGGAAAAGAATGCCATCCTGCAGGCGATCCGTGATCGCGCCAAGCAGAAGATCCATCACCTGGTGGCCATGGGCTACCGCCCTGAAAGCGGCGCGCCATCCCGTTTTATCCGCAGTGCCGGGCTGACGGAACTGTCCACCCTGTGGGCGGAAGCCAATGAGCGCCTGACCTTTTGCCAGGAACTTAACCAGAACAACGGCCGCGTCATCAGTCACCTGCAAAAGCGCCTGGCCCGGCTGACCGACATTTTCCGGGGAGCCAGCAGTCAGCAGAAGCTCTATGGCTCCCATGGCGAACAGACCGGCCTGTCTGACCGGACCATTCTCGCCAGCGCCTGATCATACTCTGATCATCCGCAACAGAAGTGACGCCGGGTGACGGCGTCGCAGCGGCCAGCGGGTGTACATGGTCATTCGGGAATCCGGGTGAAAGCGGATGTCGTTGATGCTGACGTTCCCCATGGCCGGGGTTCGCTCGCCGCTGCTGCGGCTGTTGTCCAT
>JAEPMM010000446.1 GCA_017643965.1 Marinobacter sp. | reverse complement strand
TCCGCGCCAGGGCAATCCGCAGAATCACCAGCACCGTCAGCGCCGCCGCCGTCCAGCTGGCGAAAAACGCAAACATCAGCGCAAAGGCCACGTTCGCGGAAATCAGCAACACCATCAGCCGGTCGTCGTTTTTATTGGCGAAGCCGGCAATACAGAAGCCCAGCGCGATCAGGCCACAGATCTGACCCAGGGCCGCCGACAGCGTCATGTCAGCCAGAAATGCGGTCACACGGCCCCGGCCAACTGGCGTACCAGCTCGCCCGCCGGCAGGTCGCGGCAGCCGGAGGCGTTCTGCCCGGACCACAGCGGTGAGAAGTCACCGCTGCCCGCTGCCTCGGCTTTGGCCCGCAAGGGGGCAATGGCGGAGGTGGCCAGCGGAAACGCCGGTGCTGCGTCACAGATCGGACCAAGCTCTCTCATTACCCGATTCATGATGCCCCGCGCCGGTCCGCCGGAGAACAGATTGGTCAGGGCGGTGTGACGCGCCTGCGGGCTTTTCAGGATCTCGCGATGGATCGGCCGGGTGGTGGCTTCCGGACACAACAGGAACGCCGTGCCCAACTGCACACCGGCGGCGCCCAGATCCATGGCGGCACGGATGCCCTGCGCATCTGCAATCCCGCCCGCGGCGATCACCGGGCAACCTACGGCTTCAACCACTTGGGGCAGCAGGGCAAACGTTCCCATCTGCGTGCTCATGTCCCGGGTCAGAAAACTCCCCCGGTGACCGCCGGCTTCCAGGCCCTGGGCAATGATGGCATCCACACCGCGTTCCTCCAGCCATACGGCTTCTTCAACCGTGGTGGCGGAGGAGAGCACTTTCGCGCCGGTAGCTCTGACCCGGTCCAACAAGGCAGCATCCGGCAGTCCGAAATGGAAGCTGACCACCGCCGGCCGGTAGAGCTCGACAAGCTCGGCGGCCGCCGCGTTGAACGGGGTGCGGCCTCCACCCACCGGCACCGCATCCGGATCAATGCCGTGCTCCTGATAATAAGGCGCCAGTGCTTTCCGCCACGCCCGCTCCCGGGCCTCGTCAGGCTGCGGAGAACGGTGCGCGAAGAAATTCACGTTGAAGGGCCTTGAGGTACCCGCCGCCAGGGTTGCCAGCTCAGCGCGCAGGGCGTCGGGTTCCAGCATGGCACAGGGCAACGACCCCAGACCGCCGGCATTGGACACCGCCAGTGCCAGCTCACTGCCCTGAACGCCCGCCATCGGAGACTGAATGATGGGTAACTCGATACCCAGAAGTGTCTGCAGTGTCATAGCGGTTGTATCCTCTCCCTGAACTCTTGCCCGGACGATCACAATGCCCGGAAGTCGTGCGCTTGAAAACCGTGAGCAAACCGGGCAATGGCCTTGGTGGAAATGGCTATTGCGTGTAGCTTGCTAATTGGCCACGATGAAGGTCCGATGTGCCGAACCTGGATCCGCCCTATGGAACGCTATCTTCAACCTACCGAATTTTTTGATTTCGACAACCCGGAACTGAACTCCTGGATTGCCGCTCAGCTTGACGGTGTGCCGAACGACCCGGTGGTGCGGATCAGGGCGTTGTACCTCGCAGTGCGGGACAGCATCAACTACAACCCCTACGTGTTCAGCACCGATCCGACCACGTTCAGCGCCAGCTACGCGCTGCACAGCGGTGAGACCTACTGCATTCCAAAGGCAGTACTGCTGGGCGCTGCGGCCCGTTCCATCGGTATTCCCAGCCGACTGGGTCTGGCGGATGTGCGCAACCACCTTTCCAGCCCCAGGCTGATCGAATGGCTCCAGTCGGACATTTTCCGTATGCACGGCTTTATTGAGCTGTACCTGGATGGGCGCTGGGTGAAGGCCACTCCGGCGTTCAATCGTCAGCTGTGCGAACTGATGAAAGTGGAGCCGCTGGAATTCGACGGGGTGAACGATTCCATTTTCCAGGAATTCACCGAGTCCGGCCGCGCGCACATGGAGTACGTGAAGGACCATGGCGTGTTCGACGATGTGCCCCATGGGTTTATCGTTGAAGGCATCGAGGCGGCCTATCCCCATCTTTTTGCGGACGCCTCCGGGCAGCCTGCGGCCTCCGGCAGTCTGCAAACCGATCTCGGTTAAGACCGGCTCGGCGGATTCAGGGTTGCTGACTGGCGCCAGCATCGGCCGCAAGTGCGGCCATGAAGCCGTCCATCACCTGGTTTGCGCTGAGTGCCTGCCCGGCCAGATCGGGATTATGAACCCGGCTGAAGGCGCGGAAATCCACCCGCCGCCAGCTCTCCGGTCGCATCACCCGTTCAACCCTGTCGACATTACTCTGCGTGGCCGGCTCCAGCTGATACTTCAGCGCGGGGGATGACGAGGCCGAGGCGAAATCATGGCCCTTGTGGTAATCGTGCAGGAGCAGAAGCACCAGCCCGCCTCCCATGAAATGCCGGCCAAGACTGACCGCAAGCTCCCCCCTGCGAATAGCAGCCAGTGCCTGCGGCTCCCAGTCCACACCGCCGACGACGATGTCCTGACCCGGTGCCCT
>JAEPMM010000431.1 GCA_017643965.1 Marinobacter sp. | reverse complement strand
GGCTGGTTTGCCATACCCCGTGCTTCCGTAGCGAGGCCGGATCCTACGGTCGGGACACCCGCGGTATGATTCGCCAGCACCAGTTTGACAAGGTGGAACTGGTTCAGGTGGTGCGCCCGGAGGATTCCGAGGCCGCACTCGAGGCACTTACCGGCCATGCCGAGAAGGTGCTCCAGCTGCTCGACCTGCCTTACCGTGTGGTCGCACTGTGTGGCGGCGACATGGGCTTCTCGGCGGCCAAGACTTACGATCTTGAAGTCTGGCTGCCGGGCCAGAGCAAGTTCCGTGAGATCTCTTCCTGCTCCAATACCCGTGATTTCCAGGCACGGCGCATGCATGCGCGGTGGCGTAATCCGGAAACTGGCAAACCCGAGCCCGTTCACACCCTGAATGGTTCAGGCCTTGCGGTCGGCCGCGCGCTGATTGCGGTCATGGAAAACTACCAGCAGGCAGACGGCAGCATCCTGGTTCCGGATGTATTGAAGCCGTACATGGGAGGTTTGGAAAAGATTCAATGAGCGAGCGGAAACTTGCACCACGGAAGGGCGTGAAGGCATGGCCTGCACCGGTTCGGTACAGAGCCAACCCGGTCACCGATAACCCCAACAGTTCCAGCGGTGAGGTAGCCCTGGTTGGGGCCGGCCCCGGCGACCCCGAGTTGTTGACCCTCAAGGCGTGGCGGCTGATCCAGTCCGCCGAGGTCGTGCTGTATGATCGGCTGGTATCACCGGAAATCATGGCCCTGATTCCGGAGACCGCCGAACTGATTCATGTGGGCAAGCAGCGCTCCAATCACACCCTGCCTCAGGACCAGATCAATTCCCGTCTGGTGGAACTGGCGCAACAGGGGCGAAGAGTGGTGCGGCTGAAAGGCGGCGACCCCTTCATTTTTGGTCGCGGCGGTGAGGAAATCGAAACGCTTGCCGAGGCCGGCGTCCGTTTCCAGGTGGTACCGGGTATTACGGCGGCGTCCGGTTGTGCTGCCTATGCTGGCATCCCGTTGACCCATCGGGATCATGCCCAATCGGTGCGGTTTGTGACCGGGCACTTGAAAGACGATACCTGCAATCTGCCCTGGAAGGATTTCGTTCAGAACAACCAGACCCTGGTGTTCTACATGGGCCTGGTGGGTTTACCGATCATCTGCCGCGAGCTGATCGCTCATGGTATGGATCCCGGGATGCCGGTTGCTCTGGTCTCCAAAGGCACGACGCCGGATCAGGAGGTGATCACCGGTGACCTGTCGAACATTGTCCAGCGCGTCAGTGAGCGCCACGTGCATCCGCCAACGCTGGTGATTATCGGCCATGTGGTGCGGCTGCGGGAACGGCTGGATTGGATCGGCGCCGTTACAGCGCCGGCATAAAAAAGGGGAGCAGCAGCTCAAGCCGTTTACCTTATGTGTGGACGGCTTAGCTGACAATCCCTCTGGAAGCGCCTATAATACTGTACATCCGGACAGTATAGGCGCTTCCAAAAATGGGAAAGAAATCTTTCCAAAATCGACCTCCCAGAATCCCCCTTCCTGTTGAGGGTATCCAGGTCAATGGATGCCGAAATCCGACGTGTGATAATTTTTTGACGCTGAGTTCCATCAAATATTCTGATGGAGCTGGTGATGACTTGCCAGAGGCATATGGACGGGGTGGAGGCTCCTTTCGAATCTCTGGGACCGGAAAGAATACGGCATCCCTATTGTGCGAAATCTGCTCAGAACGAAAGAAGCAAGGTGAGGACATCACCGTTGTCTCTTCAATTCTGAAGAGCAACCAGGCCGTTCATGAAGAGCTTGGTAGAATTTCTAATTACCTGGACGATAAACCAGCAAATTGCCCAAACCCTGCCTGTGACAGCAACATAGGCAAAAAACCAAAATCAGTCAATAAAAATGGCAAGACAAGCGGAGGAAACCAGCGCTACCAGTGCAATCATTGCGGTAGGAATTTCTCAGAAAAGCCAAAGTCACGACGCCAAGAAAAGCCTCACCTAAACAAACTTCTGTTCAAGCTCTTAGTTAACAAGGAGCCGATTCGTCGAATTGCTGAGCTTCTTGATCTGTCTGAAAAGGCAGTTTACGGAAAGATTCGGTTCATACATCGCCAATGCTTGGAGTTCGCGAAAAGCAGGGAAAAGAAGCTTCAGAGATTGGATTTTAAGCGTCTGTACCTCTCAACGGACAGACAGGTGCTAATGACCAACTGGTCTCATAGAGACGACAAACGGAACTCGGATCTGTATGGGATTGCAACAGCCTGCTTGGACTCCAGCTATGTGTTCGCCTTCAACTTTAACTACGATGGGTCTGTAGACGCCTATGAGGCTGAAAGAGAGGCCATCGAGTGCGGTGACTACGACAAAGCGAAACATCACCGTAAGCACGCCAGGATTTGGCTCAGTCGTGAATTTGATGAAGCAGTCAAAAGCAGGCCTCCAAAAGAAAAACTTCCCTTTGCTGGAAATCTAAGAGATGAGATCAAGATCAAGTCCTTAATCGATCAGAAGTTCAACCTTTCCGATGCCTCAGAGAACATTGATCCTACTAAACAGCTCCCTGTTCGAGGAGCCTTGGTTCACAACGAATACACCATGATGGCCCACTTTTTTCTGCTCAAGCGATTTTTCGGGAGTACAGAGAAGACGCGATTCTTCCTAGACCTGGACAGCGGAATGAAAACCGCATACATCTCAGCATTCCGAGAGGAAATTGCAGAAGGGAGATCCGATGGATTCTTGGTCAGAACTTCAAAGAACAAAACCAATGATGAAAAAGAAAAGCTTGTTGCGCAGTTCCGCAAAATGGTCTCAG